>JAGNIJ010000034.1 GCA_018001225.1 Kiritimatiellia bacterium
GGTGGACGGCGGGGGCGACGAGGGCCGTGGGCTCGCGCGGGCGGCGCGGAAGAAGGCGGTGCGGTTCCAGTTGATGCGGAACGTGGCCGTGGCCGCCGACGACCGGCGGGCCTGGCGCTCCTCGGAGCGGATCGGGTCGCGCCGGTCCGACGGCCTGTAGGCGGAGGCGGCATGCACGTGCCCGTCCTGCTGCGGGAGACCCTCGAGGCGATGGGGATCCGGGCGGGGGGCACGTACATCGACGGGACGGTGGGGAACGGCGGGCACGCGGCGGCGATCCTGGAGCGGGCCGGACCCCGGGGGCGGCTGCTGGGGATCGACCGGGATGGCGAGACCCTGCCGCGCGCGGCGGATCGGCTTTCGCGGGTCGGCGGGTGGTACCGGTTGGAGCAGGGGGACTACGCGGATATGAAGGCGCTGGGGCTCCGGAACGGAATCGAGAAGGCGGACGGCATTCTCCTGGACCTGGGGATGTCCTCGGAGCAGGTGGACGACGCCGCGCGCGGGTTCAGCTTCCAGCAGAACGGGCCGCTGGACATGCGCATGGACCGCGCACAGGTTCCCACGGCCGCGGAGTACGTGAACCATTTGGGCGAGGCGGCGCTCGCGGAGCTCCTGTGGAAGCTGGGCGAGGAGCCGATGGCGCGCCGGATCGCCCGCCGGATCGTGGAGGAGCGGGCGCGTCAGCCGATCGAGACGACCGGCGAACTGGCGGACATCGTGGCGCGGGCGAAAGGCGGGCGAAGGGGCCGGATTCATCCCGCGACGCAGACCTTCCAGGCGTTGCGGATGGCCGTTAACCAGGAACTCGAGAGCCTGGACCGGGCCCTGGCCGCGGCGCCGGACCTGCTGGCGCCCGGGGGCCGGCTGGCGGTGATTTCGTTCCACCGGCTGGAAGACCGGCGGGTGAAGGCGGCGATGGCGGCGCACGTGGGCCGGTGGGAATCGCTGCCGGCGGGCGGGCGTCGATGGGTGGGAGAGCGGCCGGTGCTGCGCTGGATCACGCGCAAGCCGGTCACCTGCTCGGAGGAAGAGCGCGGGGTCAATCCCCGGGCCCGTTCGGCCAAGCTGCGGGTGGCGGAAAGGATCGATTAGGTCATGCGACGGCGGCGGAAACAGAACCGGAAGACGATCCAGGAGGGCTCGCCCTTCCCGGTGTCGCTGGCGCTCATTCTCGTCCTGGTGACGGGGCTCGCGTTCGGATTTCTCTGGCTGCGCGACCAGTGCGACACGCTGGGGCGCCGCCTGCAGGGGCTGGAGGCCCGGCGCGTCGAGGTCGAGCGGCAGTACCTGCGCGAGGAATCGAAGTGGTCGAACCTGAAGAGCCCGCAGAACCTTGAGCGGCTCATGGCCCAATTTCACCTGACCATGGTCTGGCCCGGGGAGCAGTACACCAAGCGCCTGCCCCGGCCCGAGCTGGAGCCCGAGGCCGCAGCGGAGATGCAGTACGCGCAACGGGAACTGGCGACGCGCCATGACTGATTGGAAATACAGGATCCGCATGGACATGGTGGCGGGCGTGCTCCTGGTGATGCTGGCCGCCCTGGCCGGCCGCGTGGTCCAACTGCACGTCGGCCCCAACGAAACCTTGCGCCGCCGGATCGAACAGGCCCGCCGCTACGAGAACCGCCTCCCCGAGCCGCGCGGGCGCATCCTGGACCGCCACGGCAACATCCTGGCCCTCGACCTGGCGATGAAGGACGTTGTGGCCGACCCGAGAGAGGTGATCGCCAGCGGGCACATGCGCTTCATCGGGATGCAGCTGGCCCGCGTGCTGCAGCTCGACCCGGCGATGGTCCTGGCGACGCTCAACCAGCCCCGCCGGCGCTTCGAGTACATCCAGAAGCGCGTGCCGGAGGAGACCGCCGAGCAGATCCGGCGGATGCAGCTGAAGGGCGTGCGTTTCGACGAGGTCAGCGCCCGCCACTATCCGCAGGGGATGCTCGCCTGCCACGTCATCGGGTTCGCCAACCTGGAGAACATGGGCAGCGCGGGGATCGAGCAGCGCTTCCACAACTACCTGCGCGGGCAGCCGGGCCTGCGCGTCAGCGAAAAGGACGGGCGCCGGCGCGAGATTTACGACCGGCGCGTCCTCGACATCCCGCCGCAGCCGGGCGCGGACATCTATCTCACCCTCGACCAGAACCTGCAGTACATGGTGGAGAAGGCCCTCGCCGCCGCCGTCGCGGAGCACCAGGCCAAGGGCGCCTGGGCGCTCGTCCAGCGCGTGCGCACCGGCGAGATCCTTGCCATGGCCTCCCTGCCGGGCTTCGATCTCAACGAGTTTCGCGAGGCCGGCGACGCGCAAAAGCTCAACCGGGCGATCGGCTACGTCTACGAGCCCGGCTCGACGTTCAAGGTCGCCACGATCGCCGCCGCGCTGAACGAGCAGGCCGTCTCGCCCGACGACGTGTTCGATTGCGAGAACGGCTGCTGGTTCTTCAAGGGGCGGCCGCTGCGCGATTTCCACCCGAACGGCCCCCTCTCGGTGGCCGACGTCCTGAAAAAGTCGTCCAACATCGGCGCGGCCAAGATCACCCTGGCGATGGACGAGAAGACCGTGGAGCGGTACCTGCGCGCCTTCGGGTTCGGCGTGCCGGCCGGCATCGAGCTCCCCGGCGAGGAGGGCGGCCTCCTGAACGACCGGTCGCGGTGGACCTCGTTGAGTCTCTCGCGCATCGCCATGGGCCACGAGATCGGCGTGACGGCCCTCCAGATGCTCAACATGCTCTGCTCGGTGGCCAACGACGGCGTGCGCGTGCGCCCGACGATCGTCCGGCGCGTCGTGGACGCCGAGGGCCGCCTGCTCATGGAGTCGCGCCCCGACTTCGTGGCGCAGACCATCCGCCCGGAAACTTCCGCGCTGATGCGCCGGCTGCTGGTCCGGGTCACGGAGGAGGGCGGCACCGGCACGCGCGCCGCCGTGGAGGGCTACACCGTCGCAGGCAAGACGGGCACGGCGGAGAAGGCCATCGACGGCAGCTACTCCAGCCGGGCCAACGTCTCGTCCTTCATGGGCTTTCTTCCCGCCGAGGACCCGGACCGCATCGCGATCATGGTCGTGATCGACGAGCCGCAGGGGACCTATCGCACGGGCGGCGTGGTGGCCGCGCCCGTGTTCCGCGAGATCGCGAGCCAGGCGGTCCGCTACCTGGATATTCCGCCCGATGTCCCGGCCGTCGCGGAGGAGGACCGTCCGCCGGAGCCGTGGCGCAGCCTGTAAGGAGGCCGCCGTGATCCTCGGCCAGCTTTGCGTGGAGACCATGAGACTCGAATACCTGACGCGCGTGATTCAGCCCGTGACGGTCCGCGGGTCCGCCGACTGCGAGATCGAGGGCGTGGCCTACGATTCCCGCCAGGTCCGGCCGGGATTCCTCTTCGTCGCCCTCCCGGGTTGGCGGCGGGACGGCCGGGATTTCGTGGCCGATGCCGTCGCGCGCGGCGCGGCGGCCGTGCTGTCCGAGCAGAACGAACTGGCCCGCCGCGACGTGACCTGCATCCGCGTCGAGGATGCCCGGCGCGCCATGGCGGAGATCGCCTGCGCGTTCTACGGGGAGCCGTCCCGCGAGCTTTTCGTGGTGGGCGTCACGGGTACCAACGGCAAGTCCACGGTCAGCTTCATGGTGCGCGACCTCCTGCGCGCGGCCGGCCTCGCGCCCGGGCTCATCGGCACCATCCGCTACGAGATCGGGGAGCGCTCCATCCCGGCGGGCCGCACGACGCCCGAGTCCCCCGACCTGCAGGGCATGCTCGACCGCATGCGGTGCGCGGGCTGCCGCAGCGCGGTGATGGAGGTGTCGTCGCACGGCCTGGACCAGAAGCGCGCGTGGGGCACCGATTTCGACGTCGGCATTTTCACCAACCTCACCCAGGACCACCTGGACTACCACCGGACCATGGACCGGTATTATGCGGCCAAGACGCTGTTGTTCCAGGGACTCGGGCAGATGGAGAAGACGGCCCATGCCGTCGTGAACATCGACGATCCCTGGGGCCTGCAGCTGGCCGGCACGGGCGGCTTCAACGCGACCCTGCTGACGTTCGGCATGCATCCCGGCGCGGCCGTCCGAGCGGAGAACGTGGAACTGTCCGCCGACGGGTCCTCGTTCGACGTCGCGACGCCGTGGGGCTCCGCCCGGGTCTTCCTCCGCCTCCTCGGGCGCTTCAACGTCAGCAACGCCCTGGCCGCCATGGCGGCCGGCGGTGTGGCCGGGCTCGCGCCCGCGCGCATGGCCGAGGTCCTCGGGGAGATGAGGGCCGTGCCCGGCCGCCTGGAGCCGATTATCTCGCGGCACCCGTTCCGCGTTTTCGTGGACTACGCGCACACCCCGGATGCCCTGACCCAGGTGTTGCGGACGCTGCGCGAGCTGACCCCGGGCCGCGTCCTCGTGGTCTTCGGGTGCGGCGGGGACCGCGACCGGGCCAAGCGGCCCCTGATGGGAGCCGCGGCGGCGAGCCTGGCGGACTACGCGGTGGTGACCAGCGACAATCCGCGCAACGAGCCGCCCGGGCAGATCATCGCCGAGATCGTCCCGGGGTTCGGCGAGGCCGCGAATTTCGAGATCGAGGAAAACCGCGAGAAGGCCATTTTTAAGGCGCTGTGCACCGCGCGGGAGGGCGACACCGTGCTCCTGGCCGGCAAGGGACACGAGACCTACCAGGAGATCGGAAACACGGTCTCGCCCTTCGACGACCGCGAGGTGGCGCGGCGGCTGCTGGATAACTTGTAGGCGGGGTAAAAAACGATCCCGGGAAAAAGGGGCGAAGTATGGAAGAGAAACATATCGTGGTGAAATGCTGCCGGTGCCGCCGCGTGCGGCTCCAGGACCGGTGGGTGGCGGAGGGCGAAGCCTTCGTCAGCCATCCGCTGTATTCGCACAGCTACTGTCCCGTCTGCATGGAGCAGGTCCATGCCGAGATCAGTTCCTGCCCCGCGGCCGCGGCCTGCTGATCTTCGCGGTTCCGGTTACAGGCGTCATGCCCTTGCTGTCGGCAAAGGACCTCGCGACGTGGTCCGGCGGTGCGTGGGAGGGGGCCGCTCCCCCGTCCGCGCGCGGGGTCTGTGCGGATACCCGGCGCCTCCGCGAGGGCGATCTCTACGTCGCGCTGGCCGGCCCGCGTTTCGACGGGCATGATTTCATTGGGGCGGCCTTCGCCGCCGGGGCCTCGGCGGTCATGGCGGAGCGCGCGCCTGTCCCGGCGCCCGGGCCCGTCCTTCGGGTAGGCGACACCCGGAAAGCGCTCGGCGAACTGGCGGCCGGCTATCGGCGCACGCTGGACGCCCGGCTGATCGGCGTGACCGGCAGCGTGGGCAAGACGACGGTCAAGGAGATGACCGCCGACATGTTGGCGCAGGCCGCCCCGACGGCCCGCACGCTCGGGAACTGGAACAACGACATCGGCCTGCCGTTGAGCGTGCTGGCGATCGAGCCGGTGCATCGCTACGGCGTGATGGAAGTCGGAACCAGTCATCCCGGCGAAATCGCGGCGCTCTGCGCGTGCCTTCGGCCCGACTGGGGCCTGGTCACGGCGGTCGGGCCGGGCCACCTGGAGTACTTTGATTCCGTGCAGGCCATCGCCCGAGAAAAAGCCGAGTTGCTGCGTTCCCTGCCTCCCGGCGGGCTGGCCTTTCTTTCGCGGGACGATGCCTGGTACGAGCTGCTGTACGCCGCCACGCCGTGTCCCGTCGTGACCGTGTCGCTGGAGGCCGGGGCGGACTACCGCGGCCGGCCCGATCCCGCGGGTGGACTCCGGTTCACCGTCGAGGAGCGCGAGAGCGGCCAGGCGGCGGAATTGGAAGTGCCCCTGCCGGGCCGGCACTTGGTGGCCGACGCCCTCCTGGCCGTGGCCGTGGGCCGGCGGTGCGGCCTGTCGTGGGAAGCGATCGGCGCGGCCCTGGCGCGGTTCCGGCCGCAACCCCTCCGGTGGGCCCGCTCCGTGGCGCGCGGCGTCGCGTTCGTCAACGACGCCTACAACGCCAACCCGATGAGCATGAAGGCGGCGCTCGAAACCTTCGCGAAAAGCCCCGTGGAAGGGCGTCGCTGGCTGGTGCTCGGCGGCATGCTTGAACTCGGGGCCGCCGAATGCGATCTTCACCGGCAATTGGGTCGTATCGTGGCGGCGGGGCCGTGGGCGGGCCTGTTGGCCGTCGGGCCGCTCGGGGCGTGGATCGCGGAGGGGGCCCGCGAGGCCGGCTTGTCTGACGGCCGGGCTTTCCTCTGCCCCGACGCGGAAACCGCGGCCCGGCGGCTCCTGCAATGGACGCGGCCGGGCGACGCCGTACTGCTCAAGGCCTCGCGCGCCGAGCAACTGGAGAAAGTGCTGGAGGCCTTCGCCGCCGGGTAGGCGGGCGCGCGTATAAGGATTTGGTCATGTTCTACTACCTGCACCTGCTGACGGATTGGTTTTCGCCGCTCCGCGTGTTCCGCTACATCACCGTGAGGGCCATCGCCGGCGCGGGGACGGCCTTCCTGTTCAGCCTGCTCCTCGGCCCCTGGCTGATCCGCGAGCTGCGCCGGTTCAAGATGGGGCAGCAGGTCCGCAAGGACGAGGCGCCGCCGCTCTACATCTTCCACGGCAAGAAGGCCGGCACCCCCTGCATGGGCGGCCTGCTGATCATCTCCGCCGTGCTGGTCTCCACCCTCCTATGGGCCGTGCCGACCAACGAGTTCGTCCTGCTGACCCTCGCGACGATGTGCTACATGGGGCTCGTCGGCTTCCGGGACGACTACCTGAAGGTGACCCGTAAAAGTTCCCGCGGCCTGGGCGTCCGCGCCAAGCTGATCTACCAGCTCGGTTGGGTGGCGGTGGTCGTCACGATTCTCCTGCTCCTGCCGTCCACGCGCGTCCACGTGCAGCAGTTCTTCATCCCGTTCGTCAAGGATCCGGTGACCCGGCACATGGGGTTCCTGGCGATCTTTGTCTTCCTCGCCCTCGTCATGGTGGGGTCCACGAACGCGGTGAACCTCACCGACGGGCTGGACGGCCTCGCGATCGGCTGCAGCAATTCCGTGGCGGCGGCCTATCTCGTCATGGCCTACGTGGCCGGCCACGCGCGCTTTGCGCAGTACCTGCAGGTTTCCTATATCGCGGGCAGCGGGGAGCTGGCGGTGTTCTGTGCCTGCCTGCTCGGGGCCGGGCTTGGGTTCCTCTGGTTCAACTGCCACCCCGCCCGTGTGTTCATGGGCGACACCGGGAGCCTGGCGCTCGGCGGCGCGATCTCCATGGTCGCCATCCTGATCAAGCAGGAGCTGGCCCTGGTCATCGTCGGCGGCGTGTTCGTGATCGAGGCGGCCAGCGTGCTGCTCCAGGTGTCCTTCTTCAAGCTGACCGGTGGGAAGCGCATCTTCAAATGCGCGCCGCTGCACCACCACTTCGAGGTGCTGGAGAAGGAGCAGGCGGAGCGCGAGCACCGGGACGTGGAGGTGATCGAAACCATGATCACCACGCGGTTCTGGATCCTGGCCATCATTTTCGCCCTGATCGGCATCGCCACGCTGAAAATCCGATGACGGATTCCTGGAAAACGGCCCTGGTGCTCGGCCTCGGCGAAAGCGGTGAGGCCGCCGCCCGCCTGCTGCGCGCGGAGGGCGTCGCCGTGACCGTGGCCGACGGCGCCGAGACCCCCGCGCTGCGGGAGAAGGTCGCCCGGCTCGCGGAGGAAGGCGTACCCGTGCTCGTGGGCGCGAAGGAACTACCGGCCGGCCCGTTCGACGTGGCGGTTATCAGCCCGGGGATTCCCGCCTCCTCGCCCTGGGTGGCGGAACTGAACCGCCGGGCCGTCCCCGTGATCTCCGAGCTGGAGCTGGGCTGGCGGCGCCGGGCCTGCCGCGTGGTCGCGATCACCGGCTCCAACGGGAAGAGCACGGCCGTCAAGTGGCTGGCGGAATCCCTCGCGCAGGCGGGCCTCCGGGCGGCGCCCTCCGGCAACTACGGTGACGCGATCTGCCGCGTGGTGCGGGAGCGGCCGAACCTCGACTGGCTCGTGCTCGAAGTCAGCTCGTTCCAACTGGAAACCGTGGACGAGTTCAGGCCCGAGGTGGGCGTGCTGCTGAACGTGCTGCCCAACCATCTCGACCGGCACGGCACCATGGCCGCGTACACCGCGCTCAAGGCGCGGCTGTTCGCGAGGACGCGGGCCGGCGACACGTGCCTGGCGCCCTGCGTGCTCCGGGAGGCCGTGCGCGGCCTGGCCGGCGGGGCCGGGCGCTGGCTCGCCTTCGGCCCGGAGCCGGAGTCGGACTATCGCTGGTGCGACGGGCGGGTGTGGCGCGGGGACGCGGCGCGGGCCGACCTGCGCGGGACGCGATTCGATAACGAGATCCTGGGTCCCGCCGCGGCGGCCGTCGTGGCCGCGGCCGAAGCCTGCGGCGCGGACGCGGCCTGCGTGGAGCGGGCCGCCCGCGTCTTCGAGCCGCTGCCGCATCGCATGGAGACGGCCGCCGAGTCCGGCGGCGTGCGATTCATCAACGATTCCAAGGCGACCAACATCGCCGCCATGGTCGCGGCTCTCCAGATGGCCGGCCGGCCGGTGCGTCTGATCGCCGGCGGCCTGGCCAAGGAGACCGATTTCACGCCGGCGCGCAAGGCCCTGGCGGCGCACGCGCGGGGTGTATACCTGGTCGGGCGCGCCGCCGAGCCCATGCGGCAGGCCTGGGCGGACGTGGTCCCGTGCGAGCTGTGCGGCACGCTGGACCGGGCCGTGGCGCGCGCGGCGGAGGTCGCCGTCGAGGGGGAGACCGTGTTGCTCTCTCCGGCCTGCACGAGCTACGACCAGTACAAAAACTACGGCGAACGAGGCGCGCACTTCATCCGGTGCGCGCGAGAGCGGGCGGCGGCCGGCGCGCCACGGACGGGCGCATAGACTGTTTGCATTGCGGACGGATTCGGTTCTATACTGAACGCGCGAATACCAATAAGGAGAAATGGAATGAAGTCATCGGTGTTGATTGCGGCGGTCGTCGGCATACACGTGCTGGCGGTCGGCGGGGTGGTCATCATGCAGGGGTGCGAAACCCGGCGGGTCACGGTGGACCAGGCTCCGCCGCCCGCGCCGCCCATGCCGCCCAGCCCGGAAACGGCGCCCGTGCCGTCGCCCCGGCCCGTCCTTCGTCCGCCCGTGCCCGTCGAACCCGCCCCGTCGGTGATCGAGCCGGGTTCGGGCCGGACCTACGAAGTTCAGAACGGCGACTCCCTCTCGAAGATCGCCAGCAAGTTCGGCGTCAGCACCCGCGAGCTTGCGGAGTTGAACAAGATCAAGGATCCGAACCAGATCCGGATGGGCCAGAAGCTCATCATTCCCGACTACGCCAAGGAACAGCCTGCCTCCGCCTCCAAGCCGAAGGCCAAGGCCAAGGTCGTCGTGCCGGAAGGCGCGGAGACCTACACGGTCCAGGCCGGCGACATGCTCTCGAAGATCGCGGTCAAGTACGGGGTGAAGGTCGCCGATCTGCGGGAGGCCAACAGCCTGTCGGGCGACAAGATCCTCGTCGGCCAGAAGCTCGTCATCCCGGCGGGCGGCAAGGCGGAGAAGAAGGAAAAGGCGAAGGACAAGGACGCGAAGCAGGACGAGGGGAAGAAGACGGAAGAGGTCGCGCCCCCGCCCGCCCCGGCCCCCGTGGCCGCCGCGAAACCCGACATCATGCCGGCGGTGGAGCCCGCGGCCCCGCTCCTGCAGGGCGAGGAGCCGCCGATGGAATACACGGTGCAGCCCGGCGACACGGTGGATTCGATCGCCAAGATGTACATCATCCGCCGGGAGCAGATCCTCCAGTTGAACAACCTTTCGGAGGGCGCGGAGCTCAAGCCGGGACAGAAGATCAAGCTGCCGACGACGATGTAAGGAGCGGCGGATCGCGGCCGCGGGGTCGCGGGAAAGGCCCGGGGACACCCGTTGCAGGGGTCGCCCGGGCTTTTCTGTTGAATCGAGCAGTGGGGTATGTACAGGACCATGGTCATACTCATCGGGATCGTCCTGATCCTGGTGACGGTCGGGATTGTCATGCTGGCCAGCACGAGTTCCGTGCAGGGCGGCACGCAGTTTCACGATCCGCTCTACTACGTGAAGCGGCAGGCGGTCGGTCTCGTGGTCGGCGCTTTCATCGCCCTGTTCGCGGCCCGCGTGGACTACCACTACTGGAAGGCGTTCGCGATCCCGTTGGCGCTATGCTCGCTGGTCCTGCTGGCGCTGGTGCTCGTGCCCGGGATCGGCCTGACCGTGAAGGGCAGCAGCCGCTGGCTGCGGCTGGGGCCTGTGACCTTCCAGCCCTCCGAACTGGCCAAGTTCTCCAGCGTGATCCTGATCGCGTGGTGGATGGCGCGCTTCCAGCTGCACGCGCGGGAGTTCCGGATGGGCTTGGCGTATCCCCTGTCGATCCTCGGCCTGTTCCTGGGGTTGGTCTTTGCCGAGCCCGACTTCGGCACGACCATGCTGCTGGCGGCGGTGGGTATGCTGCTGCTCTTCCTGGGCGGCGCCCGCATCGGGTACCTGGCGGTCGCGGGCGCGGGGGGCGCGACCCTGTTTGGCCTGGCCATTCTCCATGATCCGGTCCGCCTTAGGCGGATCACGGCGTTCCTGGATCCCGAGCAGTACGCCCGCAACGAGGCCTTCCAACTGCTCAACGCCATCTATGCCTTTGTCGTGGGCGGGGGCCGGGGCGTCGGGTTCGGGCAGAGCCTGCAGAAGCATTTCTATCTTCCGGAGGCGCACACGGATTTCATCTTTGCCATCATCGGCGAGGAACTGGGCATCAAGGGCTCCCTGGGCGTCTTGGTGCTGTTCATGGGCTTGTTCCTGTGCGGTCTGCATATCAGCCACAGGGCGCCGGACCGGTTCGGGCAACTGCTGGGCTTCGGGTGTACGCTGATGCTGACCATCCAGGCGGCCATCAACATGGGCGTGGTGACCGGCAGCCTGCCGACGAAGGGGCTGCCGCTGCCGTTCATCAGTTTCGGGGGGTCCAGTCTCGTGGCCTCGATGGCCATGATCGGCGTGCTGCTCAACCTGGCGCGCCACGCGGTCGCCGAGGAGGCCGAGCGCGACGCGCGCTGCATTCGCGACGCCGCCCACCGGATCTGATCCTACGGCGAGCCTGCTTCGGCCCGCAGGATCCCCGCTGCCATGATGGCGGCGGTTGCGCCAAGAATCAGAATCACGATGGTCGGGGCGGCCCAGTGTTCCCATTCCCGGTCGAACTCCGCCTTCCGCGGGTCGGGGCGGCCCCAGATCGAGAAGTCGACCAGCAGCCGCAGCGTGGAAACCGTGTTGGCCAGCAGGGCGAGTCCGCCGATCCACCGGCGGACCGGCGGCAGCGCGGCGATACCCGCCCGGAGGGGCGGAAACAGGAAGGCCAGTGCCAGAACGATCATGGCCATCACGGCGGTCAGTCCGAGGGCCCACCTCGCGGCGGGCGGGCCGGCGGGCGTCGGATTACGGACGCGCCGCCGCAGGGCCGCGCCGGCGAGCAGCGCCATGGCGGCGGTCAGGGCGGCCAGCGTGACGTACAGTCCGGTGTACGCGGCGAAGAAGACCGAGTCGCCGGACCACGCCAGTGCGATGAACTGGACGGCGAATCCGCCCGCCAGGATGATCGCTCCCCCGAGCCGGAGCGGAAAACGGTACATGCACAGCAGGGCCTCCGCCATCAGCCATAGGATCAGCGTCACGGCGCCGGAGAGAGCGAGGGCCCCCTGGTGGAGGAACCGCGGAATCGAAAAGGACTCGGGGGCCGCCGCCGCGGGCAGGGAACGGACCAGGTGAACGGCGGCCAGCGCGGGCATCACGCCCTGGGCCAGCAGCCAGGTCCATTTCAGCAAGCGATAAATGGCGGGTCGGGGTTTCGCATCCATGGCGAATGTGTACACCAATCTCGGCTTCGGAAAAAGCCGGGAACGAATCCGGCGTGACGTGAGAAGTGAAAGCTATCCCTGGCTTGCCAGCCGGAGTCGCGGCCGGTTCAGCCCGTCCGCCTTCGTCCCGCCCGTGGCGGGGACTCCGGCGGACAGCCTCCGCGCGGCACGTGGCCGTGCCGCGCGAAGGCTGGTGGAGGGTAGGAGAGTTGAACTCCCGACCTCCTGAATGCCATTCAGGCGCTCTCCCAACTGAGCTAACCCCCCACCGGGGTCGACGTGAATGACGTCGATGCAGGGACAATATGAAGGCGGCCTTGATTTGTCAATGGCCGGGAGGTATTTTTTAGCCGTTCCTAATAATGCCTGCGCGATAAAGGAGCGCTATATGAACGTACTGGTCGCCCTGATGATGGCGGGGATGATGCTGGCTTCGTCCATGACCTGGCTCCAGTCCCCGGTTCCCGGCAGCGTGGTCGATTCCGGTTTTCCCGCGGAAGCCCCGGCGGAGGAGGCCATGACGGAACCGGCGGCGGAAGAGTCCGCGCCGGCCGCGGAGCCCGAACCGGCGGCGGTCCCGGAGGATACCTCGAGCGGCGCGCCGAAGTTTGCCGTCTTCCTGCCCGAGCGGATCGAGAGGGTCTGGTACTGGTATGCCTATACCGAGGAGATCCAGCATATCGTCCAGAGCGCGGTCGAGAAGGCCCTCCTGAACGCGGGCCTGGAGGTCGTCGACATATCGAGCCTTTCGCTGCCGGAGCAGGGCGACCTGAACCAGGTCATGTCCGCGCCGCAGGTGGTGCGCTGGGCGGCCGCGGCCCGCGTGGACTATATCATCATGGGCACGGCCACGGCGGATCCGCAAAGCGAGGGCACGGCGTACGGCCAGCGGGTCGTGCGGTCCACGGCCAACATCTCCGCGCGGATCATCCGCGTCAGCGACGCGCGCATCGTCGCGGTGCAGGATGCCACGGCGCTGATGGGCGGACAGGCCCTCGCCGCGGCGGCGCGGGAGGCCCTGAAGAAGGGCGGCGAGGATATCGGCCGCAAGCTGGCCCGCTCCGCGAAAAGCCTGGCGGGCCCCTGATCAGAACAGCGACTGCCAGGCGCGGACGCGGCCCGGAAGATCGGCCGCGTCGCGCAGGTCGGAAATCACGGCGATCCCGTCCGTCCCCGCCGCGAGCAGCGGCGGCGCATTTTCCAGCGTGATACCTCCGATGGCGACGACCGGCAGGGCGCACCACCGACACATGCGGGCAAACGATTCCATGCCCAGCGGCGTGTAGCGGATGTCCTTGGAGGCGGTCGGATAGACCGCGCCCAGCCCGATGTACGAGGGGCGGAGCGCCAGGGCCCGGGCGAGGTCCGCGTAGGAACTGGCGCTGACGCCCAGGCGCAGGCCCGAGCCGGCCAACGCCGCTAGATCCGCACGAGGCAGGTCTTCCTGCCCCAGGTGAACCCCCCAGGCGCCGTGCCGGAGCGCGAGGTCCGCGCGGTCGTTGATGACCAGCCGAACTCCCCCCTCGCGGGCCAGGCGCACGGCTTCGCGCACTTCGCGGTCCAGCGCGTCGCCGTCCAGCTCCTTGGCGCGCAACTGGATCATGTCCACGCCGAGCGGGATGAGCCGCTCCAGCCAGGCCGCGCGGTCCACGATGGGATAGAGCCCGATCGGCTTGCCGCCGCCGGGAAAGGCCGGCCGCAGACGCCCGGTTTCCGCGGCCGCGGTAAGCCAGGGCGCATCCTCCGGCGAGGCCGGCCATCCTTCGTGGGCCAGGGGGCCGTGCCCGCGGCCGATACCGCCCCCGAGCCGAAGCCCCTGGTTGACATACGCCTTGGCCAGGACGAGGGCGTCTTCCAGCCCGTACCCCAGGGCACGGACGGCGGCGGTCGCCGAGGAAAAAGTGCACCCCGTGCCGTGCGTGTGCCGGACCGCGCGACGGGGGCTCGTGATCCAACCGGACCGCGCGCCGTCGGTCCAGTAATCCTGGCTGAACTCCGGATCGTCGGCGTGGCCGCCCTTCAGCACCACCGCGCGCAACCCCATGCCGAGTATCGCGTGGGCGGCCTCGATCGAGTCCGACGCCGACCGGATCGCGCGGCCTGTGAGCCGCTGCGCCTCCGGGATATTCGGCGTAAGCAGGTCGACCCGCGGCAGCAGATCCTCGATGACGGCGGGGAGCAGGTCCGGCGCCATCAGCCCGTGCCCGCTGCTGGCACCCATGACGGGGTCGTACACGACGAAGGCCTCCAGGCCCCGGATCGCCGCGGCGACGGCACGGGCCGTCGCCGCCGTGCCCAGCATGCCGATCTTGACGGCGACGGGCGGGAGATCCTCGCGAAGCGATTCCAACTGGGCGGTGACGAGGTCCGTGGGCATATAGTCCACGCGTTGCACGCCGAGCGTATTCTGCGCGATCACCGCCGTGATCACGGAACAGCCGTGGGCGCCGAGTGCATGAAGGGTTGACAGGTCGCCCTGGATCCCGGCGCCGCCGCCGGGATCGGTCCCTGCGATGGTCCACACGATGGGTTTCATGGGCGGCCGCTCCTCTCTCCAGCGGGAACGAGTTTTCGCAGGGCGACATACAGGGCCGCGGCGCCGAGCAGGCCGGGCAGGGAAGCGCCGAGGCTCCAGCCCAGCTGGGACGCCGTCCGATAGATCGCCCAGCCGGCGAGCCAGGCGATCACGGCGAGGCCGCGCACGCCGGGCTCGGTCGGGCCGAAGCGCATGCGGCGGATCACGAAGTAGTCGGCGAGCACGACACCGAACAGCGGGCAGAACAGCGCGCCGATGAACAGCAGGAAGGCCTCGTATTCCGTGGCAGGGAAAAACACGGCCAGCAGCGTCCCGAGCACGCCGCCGGCGACGATCAGCGCGCGCTCGTTCAACCGGGGCGCCATGCTGCGGGCGGACACGGCGTTGGAGTAAATGTCGAGGAACGTCGTCGTAACCGTGGAAAGCACCACGATCAGGAGCGCGGGCCCGGCCCAACCGGTCCGGGCCATCAGGTCCATCACCATGCGGTCGGGGGTGGGCGACCCCGAAGCCAGGGCGGCGCACAGGCCGACGGCATACATCCAGCTTCCTGCCAGCAGGTAGCCCCACCACGTGCCCCAGAAGGCGCCCCGGGAATTCCGCGCGAAGCGCGAGTAGTCCGAAACGAGCGGGAGCCACGAGATCGGCATGGCGATGACCAGGTCCAGTCCCTGCCCGAAGGAGAGGCCGCCGGCCGGCCGGAGGGCCAGCAGGTCGGAGAGCGCGTGCCGGCGGAACACGATCACGGTCATCAGGACGGACAGCATCGTCAACAGAAGCACCGCCGTGCGCTGGAGCCAGCGCCGGAGGCCGTGACCGGTCAGCGTCCAGGCCGTGGTCACGGCGCCCGCGACGAGCACCCAGCCGCGGGCTCCCAGAACGGCGTTCTCGGGTAGCACGGCGGCGGCCGTGTGCCCGCAGATCCACAGCATGACCGCCGTCCAGCCGACCAGTTGGACGCAGTTCAGGGCCGCGGGCAGGAAGGAGCCGTGGACTCCGAGGGCGGCGCGGGTGCTGACCATGGCCGGCACGCCGTGGCGGCTACCGATGAGCCCGCCCAGGGCCATTGGCGTGTTGCCGATGACGTGGCCCAGCACGATGGCCGCGAGACCCGCGGTCAATCCGAGCGGAGCCAGCAGTCCGCCCGCCCAGATCTCGGCGAGCGAAATCGCCGCGCCCATCCAGAGCACCAGGAAATCCAAGGACGTCAGGTTCCGGCTGTGACCCGTCATCATCGCTTCCCTCCGTCGGCATGACCCGTACAGGTTCAAGGGGTTATCCCATCGCGGGAACTCTCAGCCCCGGCCGCGTCGGCGGATCGGGGCACCCCCAGCGAACACTACCAGTGTCCCGCAGGGCCCGGCGCCTGTCAACGTGCGAAAAGAAGGCTGCTCCAGCCCGCCATGCTCGTGCTCGTACTCTTAATCGTAATTTCCCCGTCGGGAGAGAGTGCGAGGACGAGAGGGAGAACGAGAACGAAGGGATTCAAACGAGCGGGCGCAGGAATTCGGCCACCTGGTCCGGGTTCATGGGGATCGGGTTTCCGGACATGCTGGTGCCCAGGGAGCGGCGTGCGATCTCCTGCACGTCGTCTTCCGACAAGGCCATTTCCTTCAGGTCCGGGGGGATGCCGATCGAGTCAGCCAGGTTTTCTACGGCCTGGATGCCGTCCTCGACGATCCGGGGCGCCATGCCGCCCTGGTTGAGGAACGCCGAGAGCGCGTGCGCCAGCTCGGCGGGGCAGGCCGGGGCGTTGTAGCGAAGGGTGTAGGGGAGGAGGATGCCGCAGGCGAGTCCGTGCGGCACGCCGTAGAGAGCGCCCAGCGCGGCCGCGATGCCGTGCGCCATGGCCAGGCCGGCGTTGGCGAGACACACCCCGCCGAGCATGCTGACGAGGGCCATCTTGTCGCGGGCGGCCTCGTTGCCCGGCGCGTCCACGCTGACGGCGATGGCCTCGCGCGCCATGCGCAGGCCCTCGTGGGCCAGCGCCGTGGTCTCGGGGCGCCGCCGGTTGCTGATGCACGACTCGATCAACTGGGTCAGAGCGTCCATCCCGCCGGAGGCGGTCACGTCGTGGGGGACGCTCAAGGCGAGCATGGAATCGATCAGCGCCACCGTGGGGATCATCGAGTCCGCGCGCATGCTGCGCTTGAACTTCTTTTCCGGGCAGCCGATGACCGCGTTGCGCGTCATCTCCGCCCCGGTTCCCGCGACGGTCGGGATCGCGACGTGCGGGAGGGGCGCGACGCCCAGGGATCGCGTCTGGGTCTCGCCTTCCAGGTAGTCCTCCACCGAGCCCTCGTTGACGACCAGGGCCGCGACGGCCTTGCCGGTATCCATCACGCTGCCGCCGCCCGCGCTGACGATCAGGCCGGGCTGCAAGTCGCGCGCCCGTGCGGCGAGTTCATCCACCCGGGCCACCGTGGGCTCGCCGTGGACCCCTTCCAGGATTTCCGCGGCGACGCCGTGCCGGCCCAGCAGGGTGGTGATTCGCTGGTCCAGGCCCGACTGCCGGGCCGAGCCGCCGCCCAGCAGGATCACCGCTTTACGGCCGGCGGCGAGGGGAAAAGCGAGATCGCCGAGTTCGTTCAGGCGGTTTTTCCCGAACACGATCGTGCGGGGCGCCTTGAGGCCGTAGCGATGCACGGCCTCGATCATTTCGCGGGCCTTCTGGGCTGTGGGCACGGTCGGCATGATGTCCCCCGGAGTCTTTGTCTTAAGGATAGAGAGATTCCGCGCTCCTGTCCAGCGTGACGGCCTCCCCGGCCCCCGGTCCCGGCTGTAACAAATTGCATCACGACCGTGAATAGATTTGTTACATTGCTTCCGGCGGGGCAGTTTGTCGTTGCGCGGCCCGGCGCGGTGTGAGAAAGACAACGCCAACACTACGTCATGCGCATGCTGTTCATAGGCTCGGGATCGGTCGCCTGCCCGGCGCTGCGCGAACTCGCCGCGCGGCCGGACGACACCGTCGCGGCCGTCGTCACCCAGCCCGACCGGCCCAGCGGACGGCGCCGGGAACTGGCCGCCTGCCCGGCGAAACACCTAGCCGAGACGCTGCGGCTCCCCGTGCGCACGCCCGAGAAAGTGGGCGATCCTTCCGAACTCGACGCCTTGAAGGCCCTCGCCCCGGACCTGATCGTCGTCGCGGACTACGGCCAGTTCCTGCGGCCCGCCCTCCTGGCGCTGCCGGCCCGGGGCGCCATCAATATTCATCCCTCCCTCCTCCCGAAATACCGCGGCGCCGCGCCCGTCCAGTGGGCCGTCGCCAACGGCGAAACGGAGACCGGGGTGACAATCCTTCACGTCACGGAGAAAATGGACGCCGGCGACATCATTCTTCAGGAAAAAGTTCCGATCCGCGACGAGCACACGGCCGCGACGCTCACCCCGCTGCTGGCCGAGTTGGGGGCCACGCTGCTGATCCGCGCGATCGAGTTGATCCGCCGCGGCGCGGCGCCGCGGCGCCCGCAGGACGAGGCCCTGGCTACCTTCGCGCCGAAGCTGGCCAAGGAGGACGGCCGCATGGATTGGAGCCAGCCGGCGGAAAGCCTGCGAAATCGCCTCCGCGGCTTCACGCCCTGGCCGGGTTGCTTCACCGAATGCCCGAAGGGTTCCGGGCGCTTGCTTCGGATGCTATCGGTCCGCGTGGAATCGGCCGCCGGCGAACCGGGCCTGGTGCTCGACGCAGGCCCCGAGGGCCCCCTGATTGCCTGCGGGCAGAGGTCGCTTCGATGGCTGGAAGTTCAGCCCGAAGGCCGGAAGCCCATGCCCGGCACGGACTTCGTGCGCGGGTACCGGCTTCAACCGGGCGACCGGGTGGGCTGAAGGGAGTGCGCGCAAAGCCAGTGCGCGAAGGCCGTCGGATGTGCGGACGGCAGACTGCCCATCGCCGCCACGGCGGCTTCGGCGGCTTGACGGAACCGCGTCTCGCCGGTCAGGCCGGCCAGTTTCAGCAGCGTGTGAGAAGCCATGGCGCCGCCGCTGGGGATCGGGTGGTCCTGCGTCTGGCGCGGCCGCTTGAACAGCGGCTCGTGGTCGTCGGCGACGTCATAGAAACCGGGTCCGGCCGGGTCGCGGTATCGGGCCAAAATGATCTCCGCCAACTCCCGCGCCCAGTCCAGCCAGCTTGGTTCGCCGGTGGACTCGTGCAGGGCCAGCAGGCCGTCGGCCATGAAGGCGTGATCTTCCAGCAGGCCCGGGTGGGCGGCCGCGCGGCCGGCCCGCCAGGACCGGCGCAGGCGCCCGTCCTCGCCGCGGAGCGAAGCGCGCACGAAGTCCGCCGCGCGCCGCGCGGCCTCCGTGTAATCGGGCCGGGCCAGGGCGAGGCCCGCCTCGGCGAACGCGGCCACGGCCAGCCCGTTCCAGCCGGCCAGGACCTTGTCGTCGCGGCCCGGCCGGGGCCGCCGCTCGCGCACCTGAAGAAGCCTTTGCTTCCATCCCGCGAGGCCGGCCGGCGCCGCGGCGCCGTCGGGCACGTGCAGAATAGTGCGGCCTTCCCAGTTTCCGCCCTCCGTCGCGCCGAAATACCGCATGGCGTCTTCGGCCTCCGCGCCGAGGGCCTGCCGGATTTCATACGCCGTCCAGACGTAGTACCGGCCCTCCTCGCCCTCGCTGTCGGCGTCGAGGCTGCACGCGAAGCCGCCCTCCGGCCGCCGCAGCTCCCGCAGGAGGAAATCCAGCGTCTCCTCCGTGACGCGGCGGTACAGCGGCTCGCCCGTGATCCGCCAGGCATGGAGGTAGACGCGGGCGAGGAGGGCGTTGTCGTACAGCATCTTCTCGAAATGGGGCACGAGCCACTCCGCGTCCGTGGCGTAGCGGGCGAACCCGCCGCCGACCTGGTCGTACAGTCCGCCGCACGCCATGGCGTCCAGCGTGGTTCGCGCCATCTTCAGCGCCGCGGGATCCGCAGTCCGCTCGTGATGCCGCAGCAGGAACTCCAGCGCCAGGGCCGGGGGGAACTTGGGGGCGCCGCCGAACCCGCCGCGCGCTTCGTCGAACTGCTCCGCCAGCCGCGCCGCGGCGGCCGGGAGCGAGAGTGCGCCGGCCGCACCCTCCGGCTTCCGGTTCAGCAGCCGGACGAGACGCTCGGCCCCTTCGAGCAGGTCGTCTGGCCGGCGTTCCCACGCGTCGGCCACGGCCTCCAGAATCTGCCGGAAGGAGGGCATGCCGTGGCGCGGCTCGGGCGGGAAATACGTCCCTCCGTAAAACGGCCGGCCGTCGGGCGTGAGGAAGACGTTCATCGGCCAGCCGCCCTGGCCGGCCAGGGCGACCACGGCGTCCATGTAGATACTGTCCAGGTCGGGGCGCTCCTCGCGATCGACCTTGATATTGACGAAGTGCCGGTTCATGAACGCCGCGGTGTCCGGATGATCGAACGATTCGTGCGCCATGACGTGGCACCAGTGGCAGGCGGCGTACCCGACGCTCAAGAGAATCGGCCGGTCTTCCTCGAGGGCTCGCCGCAGGGCCTCGGGGCCCCACGGGAACCAATCCACGGGCTGGTGCGCGTGCTGCAGCAGGTAGGGGCTGGTCTCCCCGGCCAGGCGATTCGTCCCTGCAGGCGGTTGGTGCATGCCCTACTGATACAACGGGACCGGTGAATTTCCAGTCCGCCGCGGATCGAGCGGTTTCTTCAGGTCAGGTCTTCGGTCTTGAGGGCGTACAGGTAGCGTTTGACCTTGCCCGTGGAGGTCTTGCCGAACTCCTCCCAGCGGATCTGGATGCGCCGGGGGCGCTTGTACTCGGCGATCTGGCCGCAGACCCGTTTCACGTCGTTGCGAATCAGGTCCGCGACCTGCGACTCGGAGAGCGCCTTCTTCTCCCGCTCGGCGTGGGCGTCGATCGCTTCCTGGTTCGGGACGACGATCACGCCGACCTGTTCGCCGACCTTCACGTCCGGGTCGCGGAACCCGGCGACCAGGCATTCGCGGACGAAAGGGCTCTTGCTGACCGCGTATTCGACCTCTTCGGGATAGACGTTCTTGCCCTCGCGGTTGACGATGAGATTTTTCTTGCGCCCGGTGATCTTCACGTACCCCTCGGCATCGATGAAGCCGAGGTCGCCGGTCAGGAACCAGCCGTCCCGGAAGACCGATTGCGTGGCCTCGGGATTGTTGTAGTAGCCCTTCATGATGTTCGGGCCGCGGGCGGCGATCTCGCCCACGCCTTCGGCATTCGGATCCATGATGCGGATATCGACGTTGGCCAGCGGTTTACCGACCGTGCCCGTCTTCGGACGGCCCAGCGGGTTGAAGGTCAGCACGGGCGCCGTTTCGGTCAGGCCGTAGCCCTCCAGGATGGGAAAGCCCAACCGCGCGAAGTTCACGAGCACATCGGGATCGCACGGAGCGCCGCCGGTGACAATGAGGCGCAGCTTGCCGCCGAGCTTCTTCGCGATGCCGTGCCGCACCGGCTTGCGCAGCCCGAGCCGGTACAGGGTCCACGCCAGCGTGTTCTCCTTGAGGCCGTTCCAGATGCGGTTGTACATCTTTTCGATCAGCAGCGGCACGCCGATCAGCACGGTGGGCGAGACCTCGCGCGTGTTTTCCCCGACGGTCTTGAGGCTTTCCACGAAGCTGATCTCGCACCCGGCCCCGACCGGCGTCAGCAGGTTGGCGGTGAACGCGAAGGCGTGGTGGAGGGGGAGCACGAGAAGAAAATTATCGTCCTGCCGGATATCGATGGCCGTGAGAATGGCCTCCACGTTGGCGGCGAAGTTGCCGTGGGTCAGCATGGCGCCCTTCTGTCGGCCGGTGGTGCCGGAGGTATAGATGAACGACGCGATGTCGTCCGTCGCGGGCTGGTGCCGGTCATAGGCGCGGCCGGCCCCGGCGGCCGGTTCGGCGACGGATTCCGAGGCCTCCTCGTAGTCCATGTACGTGATGCGCCGGGAGGGCTGGGGGCCCACTTCGCGGCCGCCGACCAGGATGGCCGCCTGCAGGTCGGGCACGTGCGGCTCGACCTCTTTCAGCAGGGAATAGTTCCGGGCGTCTGAAAACAGGAGGCGGGCGCCGGAATCGCGGAGGATGTGCGCCACTTCCTGCTCCTGGAGCTTGGCGTCCACGGGGACGGCCGTCGCGCCCAGGCCGGTGATGCCGAAGTACATCTCCGGCCAGTCCGGCGCGTTTTCGCGGAAGAGGGCCACCCGGTCGCCCGGCTTGATGCCCCGCCTCGCCAGCAGTTCCGCCACCCGCCAGGAGCGCATGAGCAACTCGTGATAGGTGACAATCTGCCAGCAGGCGTCCTTCTTGTACCGAAGCGCAATGCCGTCGCCGTGCCTCGAAACCGAACGGGCCAACAGGTCCTTGATGGTCATGCCGGGCTCTCCCGTGTTGCCGCTGCCCGGGTTCATGATAACAGGCCGCTCGGCGCGGGGAAGGCTTTTTGTTCAGCGTTGAATCCCGGCGCCCGCCGCGCTAGGAATGGGGCCGTGCGCTTCCTGCTCTATAACCTGCGGTACTGCGCCGGCACGGGGCCGAACTTCCATTTTCCCGTCCCGGGGCGCGGCTACCTGAAGCGCACGTCGGCCACGCTCAAGCAGGTGACCCATTTCATTCACGCGCAGGACCCGGATATCGTGGGCCTGGTGGAGGTGGACAGCGGCTCCTACCGGTCGCGGCGCCTGAACCAGGCGGAAGAAATCGCGCGCGCCCTGGGGCACTATCACGTCTACCAGTCGAAGTATCCCGGCTCTTCCCGCCTGCACCTGCTGCCGCTGGCCGGCTACCAGGGCAACGCGTTCCTGACGCGCGAGAAAATCCACGCGCAGCAGTTCCATTACCTCGAGCGCGGCGTCAAGCGGCTTGTGATCGAGCTGGAGCTGAAGAACCTCGCGATCTTCCTGGTGCATCTTTCCCTGCGGCGCCGCACGCGCCAGGCCCAGTTGCAGGCGCTGGTGCCGATTGTCCGGGCCGCGCGCAAGCCGAAGATCGTCGCCGGCGATTTCAACACCTTCCGCGGGGCCGGGGAATTACAGCCGTTCATGGAGGCCCTGGACCTGCGCGACGCGGCCGGCGGGGTCGTGCTGTCGCACCCGAGCTGGTCCCCGCGGCGCCCGCTCGACTACATCCTGCATAGCCCGGGAATCACGGTACAGCGCTTCATGGCGCCGTCGGTGACGCTGTCCGACCACCTCCCCCTGATCTGCGATTTCAAAATCTCATCCTAGTCCTGACAAGCCGCCCCGGCCGCGGAAGAACACAAGGCGCACGTGTCCGCCTCTGGAGGAAAGGACGCGAAGGCGGAACGGGAGGTCGAGTACGATTATGAGTACGAAAAGATAGTCCTGAACCCCGCCCCCTCAAACCCGCGGCAGATCCATCTCCCCCTTGGCCGGCAGCAGCGAAAAGCCCATCAGGTGCTCGTCCACCGCCCGCGCGGCCTCGCGGCCCTCGGAGATGGCCCAGACGATCAGCGACTGGCCGCGGCGCATGTCGCCGGCGGAGAACACGCCCTTGACGTTCGTGGCGTAGTTCTCCGTCTTCACGTGGCCGCGCCCGTCCAGGTCCACGCCCAGCCGCGCCAAGATGCCGTCCGGCTCCGGCCCCAGGAATCCCAGCGCGAGGAGAACCAGCTCGGCCGGCCACTCGTGCTCCGTGCCCGGGACCTCGGTCATCTGCATCCGGCCGGTCTCCGGGGAGCGCGCGAACTCGAGGTTGACGGTGACCAGGCTGCGGACGCGGCCCCCCGCGCCGATGAAGCGCTTGGTGCTGATCGCCCAGAACCGGCGCCCGCCTTCCTGGTGCGACGAGCTGGTGCGCCTCCGCATCGGGTAGTAGGGCCAGGGCTGGCCCGCGGGCCGCTCCTTCGGCGGCATCGGCATCAACTCGAAGCTGGTGACCGACTTGGCGCCGTGCCGCACGCTCGTGCCGATGCAATCGCTGCCCGTGTCGCCGCCGCCGATCACGATCACCCGTTTGCCCTTGGCGGAGACGGCGCGAAACCCGTCGCGTTCGGGCCGGTCCCCGGCCACGAGCCTGTTTTGCGGTCCGAGGAACTCCATCGCGAAATGGATACCTTCCAATTCGCGGCCCGGCACCGACAGGTCGCGCGGCTTTGTCGCGCCGCCGCACAGGACGACGGCGTCGAATTTCTTAAGATCCTCGACGGGAAGGTCCACGCCCGCATTGACGCCCGTCCGGAACACGACACCCTCGGCCTCCATCAGCTTCAGCCGCCGGTCGATGATCCCTTTCTCCAGCTTGAAGTCCGGGATCCCGTAGCGGAGCAGCCCCCCGATCCGATTCGCGCGTTCGAAGACCGTCACGGTGTGGCCTGCCCGGTTGAGCTGTTGGGCGCAGGCGAGTCCCGCCGGTCCCGAGCCGACGACGGCCACGGTCTTGCCCGTCCGGACCGGCGGCGGCTGGGGGACCACCCAGCCGTTCTCGAACCCGCGTTCGATGATCGTTTTTTCGATCTGCTCGATCGTCACGGCCGGCTCGTTGATCCCCAGCACGCAGGACTCCTCGCACGGGGCGGGACATATACGGCCGGTGAACTCCGGAAAGTTATTGGTCGCGTGCAGCCGGTCCAGCGCCTCGCGCCACCGGTGGCGGTACACCAGGTCGTTCCAGTCCGGGATGAGGTTACCGAGCGGGCACCCGCTGTGGCAGAACGGCACGCCGCAGTCCATGCACCGCGCCGCCTGCTGGCGGAGCTTGTCGTCCGGGAACGGCTCGTAGAGCTCCCGGTAGTCCCCGACGCGCGCCTCGACCGGCCGAGAAGCCGGCAACTCGCGAGTGTATTCCTTGAAGCCTGTAGGTTTGCCCATCTTTTACTCCAAATACGAAATCCGAATATCGAAATCCGAAACAAATTCGAATTTCGAAAGAACAGAAATGTTCAAAACCGCCATTTGAATTTCTTCCATTTGATATTGTTTCGAATTTCGATATTCGGATTTCGAATTTTCTTCCTAGAGTCTTTCCAAGACATCCGTGTCGCTGACGTAGACCGGCTCGGTCTTCGGCACGCGGACCTGCGGGCGGCCGACCAGGCCCAGGGCGCGCTTGTAGTCCACCGGCATGACCTTGACGAACCGGCGCAGGCTGTTCTCCCAGTCGTCCAGCAGGCGCCGGGCGACCGTGCTGCCGGTGCGGTCCGCGTGCATCTCCACGAGCGCCTTGAGCTCCGCGCCGTCGGCCTCCTCCGCGACCGGCTCCAGTTCGACCATCTCCAGGTTGCACCGGTTCGCGGCGAAGTCGCCGGCCTCGTCCAGGACGTAGGCGATGCCGCCGCTCATGCCGGCGGCGAAGTTGCGGCCGGTCGGCCCGAGGATCGCCACGCGGCCGCCGGTCATGTACTCGCAGCCGTGGTCGCCCACGCCCTCGACGACAGCCCGGGCCCCGCTGTTCCGCACGCAGAACCGTTCGCCCGCGAGACCCCGGATGCACACCTCGCCGTCGGTGGCGCCGTAGAGGGCGACGTTGCCGATCAGGATGTTCTTCTCCGGCACGAAGGCGGCGTCGCGCGGGGGATAGATCGCCACGCGGGCACCGGACAGGCCCTTGCAGAAATAGTCGTTCGCGTCGCCCTCGACCGTGACGGTCAGGCCGCGCGCGCCGAACGCGCAGAAGCTCTGCCCGGCCGAGCCCGTGCAGCGGAGCGTGATGGTGTGGTCCGGCAGGCCCTCCTCGCCGTAGTAGCGGGAGATCTGGCTGCTCAACATCGTGCCGACGGTGCGGTTCACGTTGCGGATCGGCAGGTCGATCTCAACCGGCTCGGCTCGCTCGAGCGCCGGCGCGGCCCGTTCGATCAGTCGGTGGTCCAGGGCGTCCCCGATGCCGTGGTCCTGCGCCTGCGTGCGGCGCGTGCCGACGCGGGGCGGGATGTCCGGCTTGAAGAGAAGCGCGGAAAGGTCCATGCCGCGGGCCTTCCAGTGCTCCACGGCTCGGCGCGCCTCCAGCCGGTCCGCGCGGCCCACCATCTCGTCCACCGTGCGGAACCCGAGGCGGGCCATGATCTGGCGCAGCTCCTCGGCGATGAAACGGAAGAAATTCACCGCGTATTCGGGCTTGCCGGCGAACTTCTTCCGCAGGTCGGGATCCTGCGTCGCGATGCCGACGGGGCAGGTGTTCAGGTGGCAGACGCGCATCATCACGCAGCCCAGCGAGACCAGCGGCGCGGTGGAGAAGCCGAATTCCTCCGCGCCCAGCAGGCAGGCGATGGCGACGTCGCGGCCGGTCATCAGCTTGCCGTCGCACTCGACGACGATCCGGCTGCGCAGGTCGTTGAGGACCAGCGTCTGGTGCGTTTCCGCCAGGCCCAGTTCCCACGGCAGGCCGGAGTGCTTGAGCGCGGTCTCCGGCGAGGCCCCCGTGCCGCCGTCCCAGCCGCTGATCAGCACGACGTCGGCCTTGCCCTTCGCCACGCCGGCGGCCACCGTGCCGACCCCGACCTCGGACACGAGCTTCACGCTGATTCGCGCCTGCGGGTTGGCGTTCTTCAGGTCGTGGATCAGCTGCGCCAGGTCCTCGATCGAATAGATGTCGTGGTGCGGCGGCGGCGAGATGAGCTGCACGTACGGCGTCGAGTGCCGCGTCTTGGCGATCCAGGGATAGACTTTTTCGGCCGGGAGCTGGCCACCCTCGCCGGGCTTGGCGCCCTGGGCCATCTTGATCTGGAGCTCCTTCGCGCTCGAGAGGTAATAGCTTGTCACGCCGAACCGCCCGGAGGCGACCTGCTTGATCGCGCTGATCCGCCAGTCGCCCGCCGGCGTGGGCAGGAAGCGCTCCGGGTCTTCGCCGCCCTCGCCGCTGTTGCTCTTGCCGCCGATCCGGTTCATGGCGATCGCCAGCGTCTCGTGGGCCTCCTGGCTGATCGAGCCGTACGACATGGCGCCCGTCTTGAACCGGCGCGCGATGGCCGTCCACGGCTCGACCTCCTCCAGCGGCAGCGGCGGCCCGTCGGCCTTGAACTCCAGCAGGCCGCGCAGGGTGCACAGCTGCGTGTGCTGGTCGTTGATCATCTTCGCGTATTCCGCGTACACCCGGGCCTCGCCGGTTTTCGTGGCCTGCTGCAGCTTGGCGATGGTCAGCGGGTTGAACAGGTGATATTCGCCGCCGCGCCGCCATTGGTACTGGCCGCCCACGTCGAGCTCCAGCCGCGCCGGGACCTGTGCCGGCGGGAACGCCCGCTCGTGGCGCCGCCGCGCCTCCTCCGCCAGTTCGTCCAGCCCGATCCCGCCGACGCGCGACGGGGTGGCCGTGAAGTAACGGTCGATGACCTCGGGACCGAGCCCGACGGCCTCGAAGATCTGCGCGCCGCAGTAGCTCTGCAGGGTGGAGATGCCCATCTTGGACATCACCTTCAGCAGGCCCTTGTTCACCGCCTTGCGGTAGTTCGCGTAAGCCTTGTGCGTGTCCTTCACGTCCGCAAACAGCCCGTCGCGCACCATGTCCGCGAGGGTCTCGTAGGCCAGGTACGGGTTGATCCCGCCCGCCCCGTAGCCGATCAGCAGCGCGAAATGGTGCACCTCGCGGGGCTCGCCGCTCTCGACGATCAGCCCGCATCGCGTGCGCTGCCCCTTGCGGATGAGATGGTGGTGCACGCCGGCCGTCGCGAGCAGCGCCGGGATCGGCGCCCGGTCCTTCGTCGCCCCGCGGTCGGAAAGGACCAGTATCGTCGCGCCGGACTCGACGGCGCGGGACGCGTCCGCGCAGAGCGCGTCCATCGCCTTCCGCAGGCCGGCGCCGCCTTCCGCGACGGGGTAGAGCATGGACAGCGTCGCGGACCGCAGCCGGCCGACCCGGAGCTCTCGGATCTTGTTCAACTCTTCGTTCGTCAGGACCGGGTACTCGATCTTCAGCCGGTGCGCGTGCTCCGGCGTCTCCTCGAACAGGTTCTGCTCCGGCCCCACGTACAGCGCCAGGGAGGTGACCAGTTCCTCGCGGATGGCGTCCAGCGGCGGGTTGGTGACCTGCGCGAAAAGCTGCTTGAAGTAGTTGTAGAGGAGCTGCGGCCGGGACGACAGCACGGCCAGCGGCGTGTCCGTGCCCATGGAGCCGATGGCCTCCAGCCCCCGCGCGGCCATCGGGGAGAGGACGATCCGCAGTTCCTCCAGCGTGTAGCCGAACATCTGCTGATGCCGCCGCAGTTCCGGAAATTCGCCCGTGTCCGTCTGCATCGAGCGCGGCAGCGACTTGAGCGTCACCAGTTGCTCGTTGAGCCAGGCCCGGTACGGCCGGCGCCGGCTGACCTCGCCCTTGATCTCCTCGTCGTCCACGATCCGCCCGCGCTCGGTGTCCACCAGCAGCATGCGGCCCGGCTGGAGGCGCCCCTTGTACTCGACGTTCGAGGCCGGGATGTCGAGCACGCCGGTCTCCGACGCGAGGATCACGAAGCCGTCGCGGGTCACGGTGTAGCGCGAGGGGCGCAGGCCGTTGCGGTCCAGCACGGCGCCCATGCAGCGGCCGTCGGTGAACGGGATGGACGCCGGGCCGTCCCACGGCTCCATCAGGTTGGCGTGGTACTCGTAGAAGGCCTTCTTCCCGTCCGGCATCGTGCGGTGGTTCTGCCACGCCTCGGGGATCAGCATCATCACCGCGTGGGGCAGGGGGCGGCCGGTGTGGTAGAGCAGCTCCACGGCGTTGTCCAGGATCGCCGAGTCGCTCGCGCCCGGCGTGGCGATCGGGAACAGCTTGGCCATGTCGTCGCCGAACCGCTTCGACTCGAACAGGTACTGGCGGGTGTTCATCCAGTTGATGTTCCCGCGCAGCGTGTTGATCTCGCCGTTGTGGCACAGGAACCGGAACGGCTGGGCGAGATCCCACGTCGGGAAGGTGTTGGTGCTGTAACGCTGGTGCACCAGGGCCAGGCCGCTGGCCATCGAGGGATCGGTCAGGTCGGGGAAGAACGGCTCGATCTGGTCCGCCAGCAGCAGTCCCTTGTACACGAGGGTCCGGCAGGACAGGCTCGGGATGTAGAAGTACTTCTTCTCGCGCAGGTCGGACTCGCGGATCGCCCGCTCCATGACCTTGCGGATAACGAACAGCTTGCGCTCGAAATGGGCCTCGTCGTCGAGGCCCGGGCCGCGGCCGATAAACACCTGCGCGATGAACGGCTCGACCTTCCGCGCCAGGTCGCCGATCCCCTCGTTGTTCACCGGCACGGTCCGCCAGCCCAGCAGCACCTGGCCCTCGGCCCGGATCACGTCCTCGAAGAGCGTCACGCAGCGCTCGCGCTCGCGCTCGTCGCGCGGCAGGAAGACCAGCCCGGCGCCGTACTCCCGCTCGCCCGGCAGCTTCATTCCCGCCTCCGGCGCGCGGCCCGCGAAGAACGCGTGCGGGAACTGCATCAGGAGGCCCGCCCCGTCGCCGGTCTTCTCGTCGCAGCCGCAGGCCCCGCGGTGCGAGAGGTTGACGAGGATCTGCAGGGCCTTGTGGATCACGTCGTGCGACTTCTCGCCGCGCATGTGACAGACGAACCCGACGCCGCAGGCGTCGTGCTCATGGCCGGGATGGTAGAGGCCTTGGGCCGAAGGGGGGCGCAATAGCTCCGGCGCTCCGCCGCCGGAGAAATCTTCCGCCGCCGGAGCGGCGGAACTGCAACTGCTGTGATCGGTCTTCATCCTGCTGTCGCCTGCGCCTTTTCCAGCGCGGTTTTGGAGTGCTGTTCCGGGACGGGCGCGGGGTATGTCCCGGAGAAGCACCCCGTGCAGTAATCGCCCGGCTGGTCGAACGCGGCGAACAGGCCCTCCAGCCGGAGGAAGGCCAGGCTGTCCGCGCCGACGAACTGACGGATTTCCTCGATCGTGTGCTGCGCCGCCGCCAGGTCCTTGCGCGACGGGAAATCGATGCCGAAGTAGCAGGGATGCCGGATCGGCGGGCAGGCGATGCGCAGATGGATCTCCCTGGCCCCGGCCTTCCGCAGGGCGGCGATCCGCCGCCGCGAGGTGTTGCCGCGGACGATGGAATCGTCCACCACCACGAGGCGCCGGTCCCGGACCACGCCGGGGACCACGGCCAGCTTCAGGTCCACCTGGTCCGCCCGCTGTTCCATTTCCGGCATGATGAACGTCCGCCCGATGTAGTGGTTGCGGATGAAGCCGTAGTCCATGGGCAGGCCGCTCTCCTGCGAGTAGCCGAGCGCGGCCGAACTGCCGCTGTCGGGCACGGGCATCACGAGGTCCGCCTCGACGGGGTGTTCGCGGGCGAGCTGGCGGCCGAGTTCCAGGCGCGTCTCGTGGACGCTCTGCCCGAATACCAGGCTGTCCGGCCGCGCGAAGTACACGTGCTCGAAGATGCATTGCCCCAGCGGCCCGCTCACCGGTTCGCAGAACGTGCTGCTGCGGAACCCCTTCGCGTCCGCGCTCACGAGCTCGCCGGGCAGCACGTCGCGCTCGAACGTCGCGCCCACCTGCTCCAGGGCGCACGTCTCGCTGGCGAAGACATATCCGCCCCCGAGCCGGCCGATGGAAAGCGGGCGGAATCCGTAGCGGTCTCGCGCGGCCATCACCGAGTCGCGGGTCATCAGGAGGAACGAGAAGGCCCCCTGGAGTTCCGCCAGCGCCCGCTCCACGCGCCGCGGCCGGCCGCGGTACGCGGGGTCGGCCAGCAGGTGCATCAGGATCTCGCTGTCCGTGCTCGTCTGGAAGATCGCCCCGGCCTCCTGGTACGAACGGCGCATCGCCTGGGAATTGGTCAGGTTGCCGTTGTGCGCCAGCGCCCACAGGCCGTCCACGCATTCGAACACGATCGGCTGCACGTTCTGCGGGCGGGACGAGCCGGTGGTCGAGTAGCGCACGTGACCGATCCCCAGGTGGCCGCGCAGTTCCGCGGGCTGCCGTGTCGCGAAGACCTCCGAAAGCAGGCCCATGCCCTTGATCGAGCGGACCTTCTCGCCGTCGCTCGCGACGATCCCCGCGCCCTCCTGGCCCCGGTGCTGCAGCGCGAAGAGCCCGGCGTAGATCGCCTTCGCGGCGTCCGGCACGCCGAACGCGCCGAACACGCCGCACGCCTCGCGCGGCTCCGCCGGCCCGGGGCTGTCGCCCCGCTGCTGCAGGTTCCTGTCCATCTCATTCTCTTCAGCTAGAACCATTCCACTTTCCAGGCGGTCCGCGAAATCACGAGCAAAATATAAAAATTCAATTCGCGGACTTCATGAATCATACTTTTTTGTATGGCCATCGCGGATTCGTGCTACAAAAATGTAATTCGGTCCGATGGCTCTGTATAGCACCTTGCCGGCGGGTTCGTCAAACGGGGGCCGCCGGAAGCGGGGCGTTGACTCGCGGGGCGGGGCGGGGATAATGAAAACAGGTTTAACGGAGGAGGGTTCCATGAAGAAATTCGGGATGGTCGTGCTGGGGATCGTGGTGGTGATCGGCGTCCTGATCGCCCTGTTGCTGGTCGCGACGAGCGGCCTGCCGAAGGCGGCGGACGAGTTCTTCTCTCTCATCGAGCAGGGGAAGATCGGGGAGGCCTATCTCGCGACGGCCGCGGAGTTCCGCGCGGCGACGAGCGAGGGGGAATTCGCGGCGTTCCTCCGGGACAGCGCGCTCGGCGGCTACGCGAGCGCCTCCTGGTCGACCCGCAGCATCGAGAACAACCGGGGCCAGCTCAAGGGCACCGTCACGACCCGCGACGGGGGACAGATTCCCCTGGAGATGGACCTGGTGAAGGAGGGCGACGCGTGGAAGATCCTGGCCGTGCGCAAGGCCGCCGCGGGGCTCCTCCCGGGTGGCGCCTCGACCGTCGAGATCCCCCCGGACGCCGAACTCCAGCGCCTCACCTCGGAGGCCATCGCGAAACTGGCCGACGCGATTCAACGCAACGACTTCGGCGACTTCCATGGCTCCGTCTCCCGGCTCTGGCAGGGTCAGATCACCGCCGACGAATTGAAGAACATCTTCGCGTCGTTTGTGGAGCAGGGCATCGACCTGGCCCCGTTGAGCGGGCTCACCCCCGTTTTCAGCCAGAAACCGGCCGTGGACGAGGACGGCGTGCTGCTGCTCGAAGGCTACTACCCGGACGGGGAGAACCAGGTCTTCTTCCGCCTGAAGTACATCTACGAACACCCGCAGTGGAAACTACTGGGGATCAACGTCAAGTTGTGACCGCCCGCCTCGGCATACTGGGCGGGACGTTCAACCCGGTGCATCTCGGCCACCTGATGATGGCCCAGGACGCCCTGGAACGGTTCCGCCTGGACCGCGTCGTCTTCATGCCCTGCGCCCGCCCGCCGCACAAGGCCGCGCGGGACCTGGCGTCGGACACCGACCGGCTGGCGATGCTGCGCCTGGCCGTGCGGGGCGATCCCCGGTTCGCCGTGTCCGACCTGGAGATCCGGCGGGGCGGGATTTCCTACACGATCGAAACGATCCGGGCGCTTCAGCGCCGCCGCCCGGGCGTACGCTGGCATTTCATCATCGGGTCGGATTCGCTTTTCGAGCTGCACAGCTGGCGGGAGATCGGCGAGCTGCTGCGCCGCTGCGCGTTCCTCACGCTGGAGCGTCCCGGCTATTCCCCCGCGCGGATGACCGCGCGGCGCCTGCGCCTGCCGGAGCCCTGGCCGGAACGGCTGGCCCGGAACGTGTTCCGCGGCCACGTGATGGATATCTCCTCCACGGAGGTGCGCGCCCGCGCGGCGGCGGGCGCGAGCATTCGATTCCTTGTCACCCCGGCCGTGGCCGGGTATATTCGGCGCAGGAAACTGTACCGGTAGGGAGAACGAACGATCGAACCGCTCGAGCTAGCCAAAACGGCCCGCGAAGTCCTGTCCGCCCGGAAGGGCGAGGATCCCGTCCTGCTGGACATGCGCGGGCTTTCCGGGGTGACGGATTTCTACCTGGTGGTGACCGGCCTCAACCCGCCGCACCTGAAGGCCCTCGCGGATGAACTGGAAAGGACGCTGGCCCGGAGCGGCGTGCGCTGCTTCCGCCGCGCGGGCGCGCCGGAGAGCGGGTGGGTGGTCGCCGATTACCTCGACACGGTGATCCACCTGTTCTCGCCCGCGGCGCGGGACTATTACGCGCTGGAAAAGCTCTGGGGCGACGCCCCGCGGATCCGGTAACGGCTACCACTTCAGCGATTCGTCCGCGGTCAATTCCTGCAGGCGGCGCTCGATGATCTCCTCCCGGCTCGCCCGCCGGCTCTCCAGCATTCCCTGCAATCGGGTCATCTCGGCCTGTATCCGCTGGATGTGCTCCCTCCGGCGCTGTTCCCGGGCGTCGAAGAGCTCGCCCAGCCGCGCCTTCAGGTCGGCCCGGATCTGTTCGCGCTGCGCCGGGTCGCTCGCGGTCCGGAATTCCCGGGCCAGTTTCGCGATTTCGCCCTGGCCCGCCTGGACCGGCCCCTCGTCGTGCGGCGGAGGCGGGCCTTCCGGCCGGAGCGCCCGCCCGAGGGCGAGCAGGATGTCGGCGCGCTCCTCCTCCGGCAGGGATTCCAGAAAGGCTTGCAGCCGGGGATGGGCCTGCAGGGCCTTTTGGAGGCGCTCGCGGCCCAGTCGTCCGGCCAGCTCGCGGCGAAAGCCTTCCGGGTCGCGGTGCCGCATGTCCTGGTAGCGTCTGTACTCTTCCGGGTTTCGCCTTTCCAGCCGTTCCATCCACCGGTCCACGGGGCGGCCTTCAGCGGGTGGGGGCGGCGGGGCCAGCTCCCCGGGCGGCGGTTCTTCCATGGCCGGCGGCGGGAGTTCCTCGTCCGGCTCCTGGGCCCCGGCGCTCCCGGCGAGGGCGAGGAATCCGAGCATCAGGCCGAGGGCCATTCGCGGATAAAGGGCCTTCATATTTGTTCTCCTTCCAGCGCCAGTAATTGCTGTGCGATCGAATTGACATCCTCCGGCTCGGTTGCGGCGGTGTCGGTCCAATCCAGTTCCGTCTCTTCCAGCCAGGCATCCAGCGTGGCCAGCCGGTCGTCCAGGTTGGCGTCCCAGGCCAGCGCGGCGTCCGGCGCGACGCGGGCGATTTCCGCCGGCTTCCGGAACGGCTTCATGACCAGCACGAAGGCCAGGGCCAGGAACACGCTCAACGTCCCGTACGCCAGGGCCGGGTGCCACGGGAAGGCGGGCAGGCGGGCGCGACGGGGCTCGGCGTCCGTCACGCGCGCCGGCAGCGGCGCCGAGTACCCCTCGGCCCAGGGCACCCGGCGGACGGCGTTCGTCAGGCCGGCCAGCCCGCGGCGGAATGCGGCGCAGTCCACGCAATGCGCCAGGTGCGCCGCCAGGCGGCGCCGGCGCCACCCGGACAGCTCTCCGGACTGCTCCAGCAGAACGAAGTTTTTTGCGTTTTCACAATTCATGTTCATCCTCCCACCCATACCGCATAATCATTCCTTAAATCGTTCCTCAATTTAGCCAGCGCGTAGTGCATGCGCGCGAGCGCCGTGTTGATGGAGACCCTCTGGAGCCTCGCGATTTCCCGGAACGGCACCTCGCCCTCGATCCTCATCAGAAACACCTCCCGCTGCTCGGCGGGCAGTTGCCCTATGGCGCGGCGGAGACGCTCGCCGAGATCCCGCCCGGCGGTTTCGCCGGCCGGGGACAGCCCCGGGGCCGCCAGCCGGTCCGCGAGCGGCAGGGCGCCCAGTTCCCCGGCCGCGAGAGGTTGATTCAACGATTCCATGGGTTTTTTCGCGCGCGCGCGGTCGATCACCAGGTTGCGGGCGACCCGGAACAGCCAGCTCGAAAGCCGCCGCCCGTCCAGGCGGTCGAGGTGCCGCAGCGTTCGATGCCACGTCTCCTGGAAGATCTCCTCCGCGTCGTCGCGCCCCTCCGTCATGTTGAGAATGAACCCGTAGAGCGGGCGCCGGAAGTGCTCCACGAGCCGGTCCAGGGCCGCCCGGCGGCCTTGCCGGAACTCGTCGAGCCACGCCGCCGCCTGCTCGTTCTGAATGTCATATTCCGACGCCATGCGTCTTCTTATACCATAATACGGCCCCGAACCTAATTTAGTGTATAAAAAGCCAATTTAGTTTGACAATATAGGTTCAGCGGGGTTTAGTACGAACCTAACATCCTGGTTCGGATGATTAAGGAGAAAAGGGAAATGGCACGAGTGGCATTGAAGCAGTTGAGCGTCGCCCAGTTGCAGAAGGAGCTGGCTCGCCGGCAGAAGGCGCTGCCCCGCCTGCAGAAGAAACAGAAGCAGTTGAAGGCCGCCCTGGCCGAAATTGAACAGGCCATGGCGGACCTGGGCATTGCGGCCCCGGCCCCGCGCAAAGCGGTCCGGAAAATCAAGGCCCGCCGCGGCCGTCCGGCCAAGCGGGGCCGCCCGGCCAAGCGGGGGCGTCCGGCGAAGCGCGGCCGCCCGGCCGGCAAGGCGCGCCGGGTCAAGAACGCCCAGTCGCTGGGCGACGTCCTGGTCAGGGTGCTGACCGGCGTGAAGTCCATGAAGGTCGTGGAAGCCGCCGAGGCGGTCATCAAGACCGGTTATCAGTCCAAGGCGAAGAACTTCAAGCTGATCGTCAACCAGACGTTGGCCAAGGACAAGCGGTTTCGCAACGTGCGGCGCGGCCGCTACGGGCTGTCCAAGGCCGGCAAGCCCGCCGCGGTGAAACCGGCGGCCCCGAAGGCCCCGGCGAAGAAGGCGCGCGCGAAGAAGGCCCCGGCGAAGAAAGCGGCCGCCCCGAAGGCGCCGAAAGCCGCCGAGGCGTCCGCGGCCGGCTGACCCGGCCCGTTCAGCGCGAGTTCGCATCGGCCCCGCCGCCCGGCGTCGGGGCCGTTTTTTCTTCCTCCAGCAGCGCCGAGGCCGGGACGTGGAACTGCCGTTTCACGAGGCGCGGCAGGTAGACGAGCAGCGCGAAGCCGGTGGCGCCCACGGAGAGGTAGAGGAGCGTGCGCGCGATGTCGCCCCGCCCGGAGATGAGCGAGCCGCCGACGAACACGTAGGTGGCGATCGCCGGGATCATCGTGATCCAGGAGACCAGCGTGTAGGTCCAGAACCCGATGCCCGTGAGCCCGTAGGCATAGTTCTGAACGTTGAACGGGAAGATCGGGACCATCCGTGTGATCATGACCATGTGCCAGCCTTCGCGGCGCACGCCCCGGTCGATGCGGTGGAACAGCCGGCTGGCGCGGATGCGCCGCTCGACCAGCGGGCGCAGGGTGTGGCGCGCGGCGAGGAACGACAGTGCCGCGCCGACCGTCAGCCCGATCGAGGCGTACAGCGTGCCCCGGATCACGCCGAAGAAGGCCGCCGGCAGGATGAACGGGATGCTCGGCGCGAAGAAGAGGGAGGCCAGGACGCAGAGCCCGATGTAGGCGGCGGGGCCCCAGAGCCCGAGCCCGCGGATGTACCGGCGGAAGGCCAGCACGCTTTCCCGGCTGAACTCCGGGCACAGCCCGGACCGGCGCAGCCACCACGCGCCGACCGCGACGAGCAGCGCGAGCACGGCCAGCGCGGCGAGTTTTTTCCTGCGATGATTCATGACATGGCGCGCGGCGGATACTAGCGGCGCGTTTCGGAAGTTTCAAGCGGCCGACGCGGCCTTGAACTCCGAGACCAGCGCCTGGAGCGTGGCCTTCGCGTCCCCGAAAACCATGCGGGTGTTGGGATAGAAGAACAGGGGATTTTCCACGCCGGCGAACCCGGCGGCGAGCGAACGCTTGAGCACGAAGACCGTGCGGGCCTGGTCCACGTTGATGATGGGCATGCCGTAGATCGGGCTCTTCGTGTCTTCGCGGGCGGCGGGATTGACCACGTCGTTGGCGCCGATGACCATGGCGACGTCCACGGCGGGCATCAGGGGATTGACGTCCTGGGGCTCGGCCAGTTGTTCGTAGGGGACGTTGGCCTCGGCAAGCAGGACGTTCATGTGGCCGGGCATGCGGCCGGCCACGGGGTGGATCGCAAACTTCACCTCGCAGCCGTTCTCCGCCAGCTTGTCGGCCAGCTCGCGCGCCGCGTGCTGGGCCTGGGCGACGGCCATGCCGTAGCCGGGCACGATGACCACCGAGCGCGCGGCCTCGAGGATCAGGTAGGCGTCCTCCGGCGGGATCGGCCGGGCCTCGCCCTTGACCTGCGAGGCCTGCGCGGCGCCGGCAGCGCCGAACCCGCTGAAGAGCACGTTGGTCAAGGAACGGTTCATGGCCTTGCACATGATCGCCGTCAGGATGATCCCGCTGGCGCCGACCAGCGCGCCGGAGACGATCAGCACGTTGTTGGAAATCACGAAGCCCGCGGCGGCGGCCGCCATGCCGGAGTAGCTGTTGAGCAGCGAGATCACGACGGGCATGTCCGCGCCGCCGATCGGGATCACGGAGAGGACGCCCAGGGCGAGGGAGAGCAGCAGGACCCCGAGGAAGGCCGCGTAGGCGGCGGCCGAGGCGGGGACCCAGACGTAGGCCGCGCCGAGCGCCAGCGTCGCCGCCAGCAGCAGCAGGTTGACCCACTGCTGGCCCTTGAACAGGACCGGCCGCCCGCTGATGAACTTCTCCGCCAGCTTTAGGTAGGCGACGAGGCTGCCGGAAAACGTCACGCCGCCGATGAGGACGGTCAGCCACGTGGCTGTTGCCGTGAACCGCGACACGTCCCGGTTGAGATGGTACGCGGCCCAGCCGACCAGCAGGCTGGCCAGCCCGCCGAAGCCGTTGAAGAGGGCGACCATCTGCGGCATGTCCGTCATGGGCACGGTGTACGAGGCGACCGCCCCGATCAGGGCGCCGATCCCGGCCCCGACGATGATCCACGTGTATGAAAGCCCCTGCTGCAGCAGCGTGACCACGACGGCCAGCAGCATTCCGAGGGCGGACAGGAGGTTGCCGCGCCGCGCCGTCCGCGCCGAACTCAACATCTTGAGGCCGATGATGAAAAGGATCGAGGCGGCGATGTAGCCGTAGGTGCTGAACGCTTCCCGGTTCACTTCCCGCTCCCGTCCTTCTTCTTGAACATGGCCAGCATCCGGTCGGTGACCAGGTAGCCGCCCACGACGTTGACCATGGCCGCGGCGACCGCGACCACCCCCAGGATCGTGGTCAGCACGCCGCCCTCCAGCGCGCCCGCGACCATCAGCGCGCCGACGATGGTGATGCCGGAGATCGCGTTCGAGCCGGACATCAGGGGCGTGTGCAGCTGGGACGGAACCCGGGAGATCAGCTCGACGCCCAGGAACACCGCCAGCACGAAAACGAAGAAGAGAAGGCCCATCGCATCCATGAATTGCCTCACTGCATCCGCTGTTTCACCATTTCGTTGACGACTTCCCCGCCATGGGTGACCAGGCAGCCCCGGAGGATCTCGTCCTCGCGCAAAGGCGCGAAGGCCTTGGCGCCGGCGTCCCAGCCGTGCTCTATAAGGTGCCCGAAGTTACTGGCGATCATCTGGCTCGCGTGCGCCGGCACGCGGGCGGGGAGGTTGGCGTGGCCCAGGATCAACACTTCGCCCGCATCCACCTCCTCGTCCAGCCGGGAGCCCTCGACGTTGCCGCCGCTCTCGACCGCCATGTCCACGATCACGCTGCCCGGCTTCATGCCGCGCACCATGTCGGCCGTGATGATCAGCGGCGCCTTCCGCCCGAAGACCTGGGCCGTGGTGACGACCACGTCGGCCTGGGCGCAATGCTTCGCCATGGCCTCGCGTTGCTTCCGCATCTGCTCCTCCGTGAGCGCCCGGGCATAGCCGTCCTTGGTCTGCCCCGTTTCGCCGAGGTCCACCTTGACGAAGCGGGCGCCGAGGGACTTCACCTGCTCCTCGACCACGGGCCGCGTGTCGAAGGCCTCGACCCGCGCGCCGAGGCGGCGCGCGGTGGCGATGGCCTGCAGGCCGGCGACACCGGCGCCGATCACGAAAACCATCGAGGGGGCCAGGGTCCCCGCCGGTGTCATCATCATGGGGAAGATCCGGGGCAGCCGCTCGGCGGCCATGAGCACGGCCACGTAGCCGGCGAGGCTGGACTGGGAACTCAAGGCGTCCATCTTCTGCGCCAGCGTCGTGCGCGGGATCAGTTCCAGGCTCAACGCCGTGATGCCGGCGGAATTGAGCGCGCGCACCAGGTCGGGTTCGCGAAAGGGATCGAGGAAGCTGATGTGGACCGCGCCCCGCTTCAGGCGGGGGATTTCATCGAGCGGCGGCTTGTGGATTCGCAGGACCAGGTCGGCCTCGGCCAGGCCCTGCTCGCGGGGCAGGGGGCGGCCGCCGGCGTTCCGGTAGGCTTCGTCGATGATATGGCAGCCCGTGCCCAGGCCCGGCTCGAACGTCACGTCCGCGCCCAGCCGGACGAGTTTCGTCACCACGTCGGGCACGAGCGCGGCCCGCCGCTCGCCTTTTCTCGTTTCTATGGGTACGAATATCCGCATGGCCGGTCCTGAATGAAATCACCCGTAATGTAATAGCCGGGCGCTCCGAGTCAAATCGGCGCGGGTTAGAGAGGATCGAACGCGTCCTTGGCCGCGTAGCAGATCGGGCATTTCCAGTTCTCGGGCAGTTGCTCGAAGGGCACGCCGGCCGGCAGTCCGTGGGCGGCGTCCCCCGTGGCCGGGTCGTAAACGTACCCGCAGCAGGTGCAGACCCATCGCCCTTCGCTTCCCGTGTTCATCGTTTCCCGCCTTTCGCCTGAATCATTAGCGTGCGTGACTCTTCTGTACGATCCGGTGAAATGTGACACGGGCGCCTCGCCCGCGCTTTTTCACGGCCGGGACGGCCGTGCCACACTTCAGATCCAAGCCTTCGTTAAAGATTCAGGCCTTTCACAGGACTGATTCATAAAGGAGCGTAACCCGTTCCAACCATGGAAGAACAAGGCCCGCGCACAGCAGGGCATGCGTCGGCCTCGAGGGCGAGGCCGCGCTACGCGGACGCCGCGGATGCGACACGCGGCGTAGCCCGCGACCGCCCCCGGTCGCGGGGCCGGTTGGCTCCGCGGATTCCGGACCTCCGCGTTTCGCGAGGGGAGTCCCCTCGAGAAAAATCGCATTCCCTTCACGGATCGAGGGTTCACCGTTCTCATGAATCAGTCCTGGGCCTTTCATGAAACATGCCGCTTTTACTGGCTCTTTGTCCGCGGCCCTGACACCATAAGTGAAACAGCGCCTGGCGGACAAGGTTCAACTTTTCGGGGAGGGAGCCGGCCATGATCAGCCGAATCTGCGACCGTTGCGGGCAGCCCTTGGAGCCGAAGGCTCTTCGGTATATCGCCCGCATACAAGTCTACGCCGCCTACGATCCCCTCGAGATCACGTTTGAGGACCTGACCCGCGATTATACGTCGGAAATGCGGCGGATCATGGAAGAATGCAGGGATCTCACGGAAGAAGAACTTATGCGGGACGTTTATGTGGACTTCACCTTCGATCTCTGCCCGGCCTGCCAGAAAAAATACATACAGAACCCGCTCCAGATTGCCGGCCCGGCCGCTTGAAGAGGCATTTCATCCATGTGAAAGTTATGGTTTGTTTTAATAGTAAAGCGGTTTATCTTATATTATTATATTGACAATTTATTAACGATTCTGCTTGCAAGCCGTTTTTGATGGGTTAAACTGCGCGACCATTTTTTCCGATTCTGTTTCGCGTTTTTCAAGGGTTTCGACGGGCGGCCTCCTGAAAAGAAGGGCTGCCAAAAGCAACGGATGAACTACAGAAAGTCCATAAACGGGTACGCTCGCCACGCGCCGGTTGTCCGGGCGGTTCTGGCGGTGCTGGGCGCCGTGACGCTCCTGGCCCAGTTGGCCCTGGCCGGCTGGCGGAGCGCGCGGTCCTCCGATACAGAGCTCGCTGATCATCAGATCCGGGCGTGGAGCCAGCAAAAAACGGAGGTCACGCCGGCATGGGCTCCGGAAGATTGCCTGGTGGAAGCGGTGATCCAGGTGGAATCCGGGGGCAATCCCCGGAAAGTCGGCAAGGCCGGCGAGCGTGGCCTCATGCAGATCAAGAAGGGAACTTGGCGCGAGGTGACGAGGCGCCTGTACGGCAAGCCCCTTCCGTTCGACCGGGCCTTCGAGCCGGAACTCAACCAGATCGTCGGCCGGGCTTACCTGGAGTACCTTGGCGGTTTTCTGCGGCAGAACCAGGCCCGCTGGCAAGCCGACGAATTGTCCCTTCTGCTGGCCTGCTACAATGCCGGGCCCACGCGCGTGGAGAAGGGCGGCTTCAACCCGGCTCGCTGGCCGGCCTTCACGCGGGATTATGTCCAGCGCGTCACGGCCCTCCGCGAGCACTACCTGGCCGAAGGGCCGCCGGCCGCGCGGATATTGATCGCCCGCGTGCCTCCCGCGGTTCCCTCCCGCTCTTGATTCTTCAAGGGTTCGTCAAGGATTCTCCACCGTCCAGGCCGTAGCCCCTTGACCGTGGGCGGGTTACGTCTTTCCCTCCCGGCCTTGCTTTTTTTGCAGAATTCGAAGGGGGCCGGCGTAGTAGAGGGTGAGGGCCAAGGTGAAACCGCTGCATAGGGGGAACCCATGAAGAAGCGCTTCGGGATGCTGGCGTGGATGCTGGCCGGAGTTGCCGGCTGGGCCCGCGCCCAAGCACCGTTCCCCTTTTTCGACGGCTTCGAATCCGGCGCGCTGTCCGGCTACTGGTCCGCCAGTTCCACCGGCAACGGGCGAATTCGCGTGACCTCCGTGGGGCCGCCATACGAAGGGGCGTACAATGCCGTGCTGGACAGCACCAGCGGCTACGCGCTCAACGAACTGGTGCTGGCGGTGGATCTTGCCGGCCAGACCAACGTGTTCCTCGACTGCTGGGCCCGGAACTACTACGACGATAGCCATCCGATGCCCGACCAGTTCGCGGGCTCCACCAATGCCGACGGGATCGCCTTGAGCACGGACGGCGTGACGTGGCACCGGCTGGCGGCCCTGTCCTACTCGTCGTCGCAGGCGTTCACCAACGTGCTGGTGGACCTGGTGGCGTTTGCGAACAGCCGGGGCCTGACCTTGGACGGCCACGTGCGAATCAAGTTCCAGCAGTACGATAACTTCGCCTTCCTGTCGGATGACGGCTGGGCCTTCGACAACATTCGGCTTTACGACGCCGCGCGGGCGGCCGACTTGGCCCTGGGCCTGTCGGCTTCGCCCGACCCGGTCGCCGCGGGCCATTCCCTGGTCTATGCCCTCGTGGTGTCAAATTCCTCCTCCATGACGGCGGAGGAGGTGGTGCTCACCAACACGCTGCCGGCCGGCGCCGCACCGGTGTCCGTCACGGCCAGCCAGGGCGCGTGGGTCACGAACGGCTCCGTGATCGTGGCCGAACTGGGCGCCATCGCGGGCGGCGGGGCGGCCACCCTGGACATCGTTGTGCAGTATGCGGCCGAAGGCTTCGTCACCAACCGGGCCTCGGTTACCACGACAACGACGGAAGCCGGCGCCGGCCGCAACGAGGCCGCCGTCACCACGCGCGTGGACCGGGTGGGCGGCGACCTGTTCTTTCGCCCGGCGGTGTACAACCGCGACGAGGCCCGGGGATCGGTCACCCTGACCGTGCAGCGGACGAACGGCGTGGTGGGCGAGATCACGGTCGACTACGAAACGGTGGACGGGACGGCGGTCGCCGGGATCGACTACACGGCCCGGAGCGGCACGCTGACCCTGACCAACGGGCAGACGAACATCCAGTGGACGGTTTCGATCCAAGACGACGGCGAGTCCGAGCCCGACGAGTCTTTCTCCGTACGTCTTGGCCATCCCGCCGGCGGCGCCGTCCTGGCCGCGCCGAGCAACGCCACCGTGACGATCCGCGACGACGACGGCGCGGCCGCGATGCCGTTCGAGGAGGATTTCGAATCGGGCGCCCTCTCGAATTACTGGGCGACGTACACCACCGGTCTGCTCGGCCCCCAGATCACCGTCAGCAACAGCCCGTACGGCGGGCTCTCGCACCTCAACATGAACGGCGATTACGCCTCCTACTCGCTCAACGAGTTGATCCTGTCTGTCGATCTCGCGGGCCGCGAGGGCGTGTACCTCCGGTTCTGGCACAAGCGCTTCCAGTACGAGACCGACAGCGCCATGAGCGATTCGTTCCAGGGCCACACCTACGCGGACGGCGTGGCCATCAGCGTGGACGGGACGAACTGGTACAAGGTCCAGGACCTGACGTTCGCCGAGACCGGGACCAACGAGTACCGGCAGTTCGACGTGGCGCTGGACCCGGTCCTCGCCGCGCGGGGGCTGGGCTTCACCGACCGCGTGCGGATCAAGTTCCAGGCCAACGGGTATTACTATCCGCCGTATTACGGGCGCTTCTTCGACGACATATCGCTTTACACGAGCGCCGGCGATCTGCGGTTCAGCGCGGAAGACTGGCCGGTCGCCGAGGGCGCGGGCGCGGTCACGGTCACGGTGGAGCGCGTGAACGGGGACTCCGGCGAGGTGAGCGTGGACTACGCGACCGCCGACAGCACGGCCGCCGAGGGCGATGACTACGCGGCCGCGTCGGGCACGCTGGTCTTCTCCAACGGGGTCCGCGCGCAATCGTTTGCCGTGCCCATTTTCGAGGACGTCGACGACGAACCGTCGGAAGCCTTCACGGTTCAACTGTTCGACCCGCTGGGCGGCGCCGGCCTGGCCAGCCCGACGCAGGCGGTCGTGACCATCGAGGACGACGACGGGCCCGGGGAACTGTCCTTCAGCGCGGCCCAGTACGCCGAGCAGGAAGACACCGGCCTGGCCGCGATCGCCGTGAACCGCCGGTTCGGTTTCGACGGGGAGGTGTCCGTGTCGTGGCGCACCCAGGCGGGCACGGCGACGCCGGGCGCGGATTACGTGGAGACCACCGGCACGTTGACGTTCGCGGAAGGATCAGCCCAGGAAATTTTCGAGGTGCCGCTGCTGGACGACGCGGACATCGAGGGGCCCGAAACCGTCCAGGTCTTCCTCTACGACCCGGAGGACGGCGCGGCCCTCGCGGCGCCGACCAACGCCTGGCTGACGATCCAGGACGACGAGGCGCCGCGCGCCGCCTTCCCGTTCTACGAGGGCTTCGAGTCCGGCGCGTGGTCGAACTACTGGACCGTCCAGTCCTCCGGCGCCGGCCGGATCGCCCTGACGAACCGGACCGCGGGCTTCGAGGGCGACCGGAGCCTCACCATGGACTCCGCCTCGGGCGAGGCGCTCAACGAGGCGACGCTGACGGTGGACCTGTCCGGCCAGACCAGCGTGATCCTCCGCTGCTGGACGCGCGATTTTTCCGACGCCGCGCACGCCATGCCCGCGACGTTCACCGGGGCCACCAACGCCGACGGGATCGCCGTCAGCGCCGACGGCCTGACCTGGCACCGCCTGGTGGACCTCGCCGCGGTCGGCGCGCACGCGGTGTACACCAACCTGGTCGTGGACCTTGCGGGCCTGGCCTCCACGCAGGGAGTTCCCCTGACCGCGACCTTCCAGGTCCGGTTCCAGCAGTACGACGACGGGGCCTACCCGTCGCGCGGCCGGTCCTTCGACCACGTCAGCCTGGCCCCGGCGCCGGCGGCGACCTCCACCGTCATCCGCGCCCAGGATTTCGAGGGCGGGACCGGGGACACGTGGGCCTTCCGGATGGCGCCCGGGACGGGCCGGATGGCCGTGCGCCCGGAGCGGAAGAACACCGGAGCGAGGTCGCTGCTCCTCGCCGGCTCCAACCGCCAGAACGCCGATCCGTACCTCGAGTTCGATAACGTTTCCATCGCCGGGTACAACCACGTCCGGCTCTCGGTCGCGTTCAGCGCGTCCGGCGTGGACACCTCGGATGACCTGTACCTGGACCTCTCGTACAACAACGGCGCGAGCTGGAGCGGCGCGGGCTCGGTCAAGTTGGTGGACGGTTACAGCAACGCGGAGATTCCCTTCGGCGGGACGAGCCCCAGCAACCCCACGACCGTCAGCAACAACCCCTGGACCGTGGAAATCCCGGCCGGACAGACCCAGGTCAAGGCCCGCCTGCGCTTCGACGAGCGGTCCGGCGACTACAACAACACCAACGATTATTACTTCGTGGACGCCGTGACGCTGTATTACCTGCCCACCAACCAGCCCCCCGCGCTGGCGCCGATCGGCGACCGCACCGCCCTGGTCAGCAACCGCCTCGAGTTCGCCGTGACGGCCACGGACATCGACGGCGACGCCGTCACGCTCACCGCCAGCAACCTGCCGTCCGGCGCCGTTTTCGATCCCGTCACCGGGGTCTCGCCCGTCACCAACCGGTTTGAATTCACGCCGGACGTGGGCCAGGCGGACGCGGTGTACGAGATCACGTTCCACGCCGCGGACGCCGACGGCTCGATCTCGGAGACCGTCACGGTCCGCGTGCTGGACAAGGTGGTCACGTTCTCCACGAACCGCCTGTTCGTCGACGAGGAATCGGGTGGCGTCACGATCGGCGTGGCGTTGTCCCGCCCCGCGGACGTGACCGTGCCGCTGGCGATCACCGGCCCGGCGGAACTCGGGGTGGACTTCAACCTGTCGAGCACGGCGCTGACTTTCACGGCGGACGGCCCGGCGGAGCAGACCTTCACGGTGACGCCCCTGGATGACGCCCTGCCGGAAGGGCCGGAAGGCATCGGGCTGGCCCTTGCGAGCACGCCGGACGCCACGGCCGGCGACGACGGCTGCGACGTGTTCCTCCGCGACGACGACAGCGTCACGATCGCCACGGCCAACCTGACCAGCGGCGGGACGGCCGTGTACCAGGGGCCCGGCGAGCGCATCCTGGAGGCGCTGATGGCGGACGTGGTGGCGATCCAGGAATTCAACGTGACCAACGCCGGCGGGCCCCGGGCGTTCGTGGACGCGCATTTCGGAACGAACTTCTCGTACTACGTCCAGCCTTCGGGCGCCCTGCCGAACGGGGTGATCAGCCGGTGGCCGATCCTGGACGCCGGCGTGTGGGAAGATCCCCAGGTCAGCGACCGCGAGTTCGTCTGGGCCACCGTGGACGTGCCCGGCGGCCGGCCCCTGCACGTGATCTGTGTGCACCTGCACTACTCCGGCGGCGTGTCGTCGCGGCAGCTCGAGGCCGCCATGCTGACCAACTACATCGCCCAGGCGGGATTCCATCCTTCGGATTACGTCGTGGTCGGCGGCGACCTGAACACGCAGAACCGGTCCGAGGCGGCCTGGACAATCCTGAAGACGGTCGTCAGCGACGATCGCCGGCCGGCGGATCAAAACGGCGAGACGGACACCAACCAGCCGCGCGACAAGCCCTACGATGTGGTGCTGCCCAACCCGTTCCTCGACGCCCGGCACCAGCCCGTGTCGTTCGGCGGCCTGACCTTCCCGGAGGGCGTCGTGTTCGACACCCGCCTCTGGGCGGAGGACGCGATCCCCGCGCCGGCGCTGACGTCGGATTCGGCCGCGTTGAGCATGCAGCACATGGGCGTCATGAAGCTCTTCGCCCTCGACCGGTTCGTGACTCTCCTGACGACCGCGGGCGCCGGCGGCTCGGTGGACCCGGCCGATCCCGAGGTCGGGGTGGGCTCCAACCAGGTCTTCACCATCACGGCGGATCCGTACTGCCACATCAGTTGGATCGCGACCAACGGGGCCGCCTGGACCCCGGCGGGCCAGCCGTCGGAACTGGTCTGGACGTGGACCAACCTCCAGGAGAACGGCCGGCTGGAAGTCGGCTTCGCCGAGAGCCGGGCCACCAACGACGTGCCGTACCGCTGGCTGGCCGGCTACCAGCTGACCAACGAAACCTGGGACGCCGAGGCGATGAAGGACGGGGACGACGACGGGATGGCGGCCTGGGAGGAGTTCCTGGCCGACACCGATCCGACCGATCCGGATTCGTTCTTCGCAGTGATCCAGTTGGCGGGCGAGGCCGACCGCTCAATCACATTCGTGTCATCCACCGCGCGCGTGTATGCCGTATACTGCACGGCGGATATTTCAGAGGGCGGAGAGTGGGACGTGCTGGTGCAGGCCCAACCCGGCGCGGGCCGGCTGACGACAGTGAGCGATACGAACCCTGCGCCGGCCCGCGTCTACCGGGTCGGTGTATCCGTCCCCTGAAGTCGGTCAGGCGCTTAGCTTCTTTTCGAACTCCCGCCGCTTGGAGCCGGTCAGCGGGTTTTCCTCGCCCTTGAGCATCCGGCGCAGGGCGTCGAGTTCGTCGGCCGAGAAGCGGCGGCCTTTCAGGCGATGGCGTTCGAAGGCGTCGTAGGCCAGCGGCGCGACCGCGCGCGCGATCTGCGCGATCGCCGCCGCGTACTGCCGGATTTCCCATTGCGCGTGGGCGTCCAGCCTCAACTCGATAAACCGGAACAGGTTGTGCAGGTCCATCTGCCAGTACCACTGCGTGTAGAGCGACAGCGGAAGGTTGATCCGCGCCAACTCGCGGGCGATGCCGTCTTTCAGCATTTCCTCGTAGGCGGCATAGGTCGCGCCCTGGTCGCGCCGCAGGATGTCGAGCACCTTCTTCCGCAGTTCCGCGGGCACCTCTTCCTCGGCCCGGCCCTGCTTGTTGTCGGCGCTCTGCTTCTGGACTTGCTCTTCGCCGGGCAGGTAGAACTCGTCGGCCATGACGCTGTAGCGGCCCGAGATCTCGTTCAGGCGCGCCGTGCGGTGGCGGATCCACTGGCGCGCGACGAAGATCGGCATCTTGCAGTGCAATTCCAGCACGACATGCTCGAAGGGCGAGGTGTGCTCGTGGCGCAGCAGGTAGTCGATCAGCCCCGCGTCTTCGCGGACGGTCTTCGTCCCCGCCCCGTACGACACGCGCGCCGTCTGGACGATCCGCGCGTCGCTGCCCATGTAGTCCACCAGCCGGACGAACCCCTTGTCCAGGACCTTGATCTCCTGGTCCAGCAGTTTCTCGGCCTCGGGGCTGGTTACGTGCGCCATTTCATTCTCTCTTATTAGGCTTCAGTTGTCAGGGTTCGGGGTTCAGGCCAGAGCACCAGATCCTGATCTGAGACACCATACTTGAAAAGCGCATGTAACATGTTTGTTTTCAACGCCCAACGTCCAACGTCCAGATTCCAAGGTCCGGAGCGGCTTCCATCGGACGTTGGAAGTTGGATGTTGGTTGTTGGACGTTGAGGTCTCATGGCTGTTTCCATCCGGCCCCTGGGTCCAGCGGCCCAACTGAACCCTGAACCCTGAACCCTTCCTCACTTCTCCACCGCCTGCCTCAACACGTACGGCAGGATGCCGCCCTGCCGGTAATATTCGACCTCGATCGCGGAGTCGATCCGGCACTTGACCTCGAAAGTCTTCGCCCCGGCCGTGACCTGCAGAAGTTTCCCGGGCTCCAGCGCGTCCGCGATGCCCGCGATGGCGATCTCCTCGCGCCCCGTGAGCCCCAGTTTCTCCGCGTTCTGCCCGCCCGTGAACTCCAGCGGCAGCACGCCCATCTCGACCAGGTTGCTGCGGTGGATGCGCTCGAAGCTCTCCGCGATCACCGCGCGCACGCCAAGCATCCGCGTACCCTTGGCCGCCCAGTCGCGCGACGAGCCCGCGCCGTACAGTTTCCCGGCGAGGACGACCAGCGGGACGCCGTCCCGCGCGTATTGCGTCGCCGCGTCGTAGATCGGGACGGCTTCGCCCCCGGGCAGTTTGAGCGTCCAGCCGCCCTCGCGATCCACCATGCGGTTGCGGATCCGGATGTTGGCGAACGTGCCGCGGACCATGACCTCGTGGTTGCCGCGCCGCGCGCCGTACGAGTTGAACGCCGCCGGCGGAATGCCATGTTCCTGGAGATACCGGCCCGCGGGGCTGTCCGCCGGGATCGAGCCCGCGGGCGAGATGTGGTCCGTCGTGATGAAATCGCCGAACAGGGCCAGCACGCGCGCCCCGCGGATATCGCCGGGAGGTTCCGGTTTCGCCGGGATGTCCGCGATGAACGACGGCTCGCGGATGTACGTGGAGCCCGCCGCCCATCCGAAAACCGGCGACGCGTCCGCCGCGAGCTTGTTCCAGGCAGGGCTGGACTCGGCGATGTTTTCGTACAGCGTCCGGTACAGTTCGGGGTCCGCCGCCTTCCCGAGCAGCGCCTCGACCTCGCCGGGCGCGGGCCAGAGCTCCTTCAGGAAGACCGGCTGACCCTTCGCGTCCCGGCCGAGCGGCTCGGTCGTCAGGTCGCGGCCGACCGTCCCGGCCAGCGCGTAGGCCACGACCAGGGGCGGGGAGCACAGGTAGTTGGCCTTGGTCAGCGGGTGCACGCGGCCCTCGAAATTCCGGTTGCCGCTCAACACGGCCGCCGCCACGAGGCCGCCGTCCTTGACCGCCTTCGCGACGCGCGGATCGAGCGGCCCGCTGTTGCCGATGCAGGTCGCGCAGCCGTACGCCGCGACGTGAAACCCGAGCTGCTCGAAGGCGGGGAGGAGGCCGGCCTTCTTCAAATAGGCCGTCACCACGCGCGAGCCGGGCGCCAGCGTGGTCTTGACGTGCGCCGGCACGGCGAGCCCCCGCTCGACCGCCTTGCGCGCCAGCAGGCCCGCGGTGAGCATGACGGACGGGTTGGAGGTGTTCGTGCAGCTCGTGATCGACGCGACCACGACGGCCCCGTGCCCGATCTCGCCATCGCCTTCAACGGCGATCCGCTTTCCCGTGTCGGCCGGCGGAACCCCGAAGCCCTGTTCCTTGACCGGCGCCGCGAGCGCCTTCCGGAACCCGGCGGCGACGTCCTTGAGCGCGAGGCGGTCGTGCGGGCGCTTCGGCCCCGCGACGCCGGCCTCGACGGCGCCGAGGTCCAACTCGATGACGCGGCTGAATTGCGGCTCGGGGTCTCCGGGCTCGCGGAACAGGCCCTGGAGCCGGCAGTACTGCTCGACCAGCGCCACGCGGGACTCGTCCCGCCCGGTCTCGCGCAGGTAGCGGAGCGTCTCGGCGTCCACGGGGAAGAACCCCATCGTCGCGCCGTACTCCGGCGCCATGTTGGCCACCGTCGCGCGGTCGGCGAGGGTCAGCGTGTCCAGGCCGGGCCCGCAGTATTCCACGAACTGCTCGACGACGCCGTGCTGGCGCAGCAACTGGGTCACGGTCAGCGCCAGCTCGGTGGCCGTGACGCCCGGCGCCAGCCGGCCGGTGAGCCGCACGCCGGTGACGACGGGGGTGAGCACGGGGATCGGCTGGCCGAGCATCGCGGCCTCGGCCTCGATCCCGCCGACGCCCCAGCCGAGGACGCCCGCGCCGTTGATCATCGTCGTGTGCGAGTCCGTGCCGACGAGCGTATCGGGGTAGGCGACGAGCCGGCCCTCCGCGTCGACCTCCGTCGCGACCACGGAAGCCAGGTATTCCAGGTTGACCTGGTGGCAGATGCCCAGTCCCGGCGGCACGACGCGGAGCTTACGGAAGGCCTGCTGGCCCCAGCGCAGAAATTCGTACCGCTCGGCGTTGCGTTCGAACTCGATGCGCATGTTGGCGTCGAGGGCGCCGGGCGAGGCGGTCTCGTCCACCTGGACCGAGTGATCGATCACCAGGTCCACGGGGATCTGCGGCTCGATGGCGCGCGGGT
>JAGNIJ010000035.1 GCA_018001225.1 Kiritimatiellia bacterium
GGTGCGGGCACGACCCCGATGGCGTTGAGCAGCCGCTGGTTCTCGCGGACGCAGGACTGGATGTCCTTGAGGTTGTTCGTGACGACGGCCTTTTCCATGCTGCGCGTGACGGCCTCGAAGTCGTCCCAGATCCGGCTGTTCGCGTGCCGCGCCCGCACCTGCGCCACGCACTCGCCGGTGGTGCTCGCCGGCGTCCCGGTATTGACCAGGTGCAGTGGCATCCGCGGCAGGGGCAGGGCCTCGGCCTGGCCCTCTTGGAACCGCGCGCAGCCGCCGTTCAGGGAAATGTAGGTGTCCACCCCGCTGGCGTGGCCGTGCTGGAGGTTCTCGGCCTCGAGGCTGTACGCCTGGTACCACTCGGGCCGGAACTCGACGCGGAAATAGTGGCCGATGCTCCGCAGGACGCTCAACACCGTCGCCGCCGACGAGCCCATGCCGCAGCCGATCGGGATATTGGAGTGCAACTGGATCTTCATCCCGCCGGCCACCTTCAGGTGCAGCGCGTCGAGGAGGGTGATGAAGGCGTACTGGAAGAGCTCGATGGGCTTGTGCAGCACGTCGCGGATGCCGAGCTGGCCGTCCAGGAACATCCGGTAGTTCTTCACCATGCGGTCCTTCAGGTCCCGCAGGGCGCGGATGGTGAAGGATTCCATCTGCTGCAGGTCCTGGAGATCGATCGCCACCGTGTCGCCGGCCTCCGCGGACGGGAGCACCACGGCCTGGGCGCAGCGGTCCACGGCCATGGCAATGGCCGGCCGGCCATAAACCACGGCGTGCTCGCCGCTCAAGATCAACTTCCCGGGCGCGATGGCCTTCATAAGACCCTTTCGTACAAACGTTTATGCTGGCTCACCCCGGAAAGCCGGTACGGCCCCGTTCGATACTGGGCGAAGGCGTGGTCGCCGCCGTCCGTGGGAAAGCCCAGTTGAAAGATATCCTCGTACTGGCGATAGGTCAATGGCGTCCTGCCTTCCAGCATCGCCCGATGTGCCGTCGTGAAAAGATGTTGGCCATAGCCCGGCTGCGCGACGCCGCTGAAATACTCGCCCATGCAGCCCGACCCGTAGCTGAAAAGCCCGATCCGCTGGCCGGACAGGTCCTCGCCGGCGTGGTCGAGCAGCGAGGTCAGCCCCTCGTACAGCGACGCCGAGTACGTGTTGCCCGTGATCCGGTTGTACCGCAGCGAATCGCCGATCTCGGTCTCCAACTCCTCGCCGGTCAGTTCCTTGAGCGCCGCGAATTTCGCGAGCCGGATGTGCGCCTTCTCGGCCATGCGCGTGAACGGGAGGTGGTAGCAGTAGCGGGCGATATCGTGAAAGTGCCGGCCGGTGAGCGCGGCGTATTGCTTCCAGCATTCCTCCATCGCGGCCAGGTAGACGCGCATGGAATACTTGCCGTCCACGAGCGCCTCGTCGCGGTAATTCGGCCTCCAGAAATCCATCACGTCCTCGGCATAAAGGCCCGTCTCCGGGTCCAGCGCCAGCACGCGCGGGTTGACCGTGACCAGCAGGGCCACGGCGCCGGCGCCCTGCGTGGGCTCGCCGGGGCTGCGCAGGTCGTAGCGCGCGATGTCGGAGCCGACGATCAGCGCCCTGGTCCCTGGCCGCACCGCCACCGACGCGGCCGCCAGGTGCAGGCCCGCCGTGGCGCCGTAGCAGGCCTGCTTCAACTCGACGGCGCGGCAGCGCGTCGGCAGCTTGAGCAGCCCGTGCAGGAACATCGCAGCCGCCTTGGACTGGTCGATCCCGCTCTCCGTGGCGAACAGGAGGATCTCGATGTTCTCCCGCCCGACATTCTCGAGGATCGGGTGCGCCGCGCTGGCGGCCATGGTCACGATGTCCTCGTCCGGCGGCGGGATGGCCATCTTCTCCTGGCCGATGCCGATGGTGAACTTGTCCGGGTCCACCCCGCGCTCCTTGGCCAGCACGTTCAAGTCGAGGAAATACTGCGGCGTGTAGAAGCTGATGAGATCAATACCGACATTCATGGCGAACCCCAGCGTAATCCTGCAGGGGGGGGCTGGGCAAGCACGCAACGGCTCGCCGGAGGCTCCATGACAAGAACCGAATGCCCTGGAGGGCGAGCGTCCTCGCGAGCCGAAACTCGACCGCGTATGATGCGCCTGGCACGTCTATTCAGACAGCGCCGGGCAAAACGTGTTCACACGATTCGCGTGACGCGCGCCGCGGATGCGATATAGTACTCCCGTTTTTTCGCGAAGGAGCCGGACGATGACGGGAACGAAAAAGATCGTGTGGGCGGACGAGATCGCGCTGCCGCGTGGCTTCCGGGCCTCGGGCGTGGCCGCCGGGCTGAAGAAGGACAACCGGAAGGACATGGCCCTGATCGTGTCCGACCAGCCGGCAGCCGTGGCCGCAACGTTTACGACGAACCAGGTCCAGGCGGCCACCGTCAAACTGTGCCGGGCGCGGCTGGCGGGCCGGATCGGCCGGGGCGTGATCGTCAACAGCGGCAACGCCAACGCCTGCACCGGCGCCCAGGGCCTGCAGGACGCGGAACGAATGGCGCAGTTGACCGGCGAACTGGCCGGAATCCCGCCGGAGCATGTCTTCGTCAGCTCCACCGGCCGGATCGGCGTACAGTTGCCGATGGGCAAGATCGAAGCGGGCATCCGGGCCGCCGTGCCGGCGCTTTCCGCGGAGGGCGGAACCGACGCCTCGCTCGCGATCATGACCACGGACACGCGGCCGAAGCGGGTCACCGCGCGGTTCGACGTGGACGGCAAACCGGTCACGCTGTCCGCGCTCGCGAAGGGCTCGGGCATGATCGAGCCGAACATGGCCACGATGCTGGCCTACCTCCTGACCGACGCGGCGGTCGAGGCCGGAGCGCTGCAGGCCTGCCTCTTCGCGGCCGTCGAGCAGAGCTTCAACCGCGTCACCGTGGACGGCGACCGGAGCACGAACGACACGGTCCTCTTTTTCGCCAACGGCCTGGCGGGCAACCGGCCGCTGGAGCCCGGCCACCCGGACTGGAAAACGTTCGAGCACGCCGTGCGGGAGCTGACGCTGAAGCTGGCGCTCAAGATGGTCGAGGACGGGGAGGGCGTCACGAAGGTCGTTACCGTCAAGGTGCTGGGGGCGAAGACGGCGCAGGACGCCGAGCTGGCCGCGCGGTCGGTGGCGAACTCGCTGCTCGTGAAGACGTCGTGGGCGGGCGAGTACCCGAACTGGGGCCGGGTGATGGACGCGCTGGGCTATTCCCGGGCGCGGGTCGAGGAGGACAAGGTGGATATCACGTACGACCAACTCCCGGCCTGCCGGGGTGGCCTGTACGCCGGGACTCCGATCGACGACCTGAAGCGGATCGTCCGGCAGAAGGCCTTCACGTTGACGATCCATTTGAATCTCGGCACCGGCGAAACCGTGGTTTATACGTGCAACTGCACGGAGGAGTACGTGCGGATCAACATGTAGGAGCGGGGCGGCCATGCAAAAAGTCATCGAGAAAGCGGATGTCCTGATCGAGGCGCTGCCGTACATCCAGCGGTTCCGCGGCGACACGGTGGTCGTGAAGTTCGGCGGGAGCGCGATGGAGGAGCAGGACCAGGTCGAGACCGTGCTCAAGGACATCGCGTTCATGGAGTGCGTCGGGATGCGGCCGGTCGTCGTGCACGGCGGCGGCAAGGCGATCAGCCAACGCATGAAGGACGTCGGGCTGCGCCCGGTGTTCGTCAAGGGCCTGCGGGTGACCGACGCCGCCTCGATCGAGGTCGTGGAGCAGGTGCTCAACAACGAGGTCAATCCCGGCATCGTCCGCACGCTGGAGGAATTCGGCTGCAAGGCGCGCGGGATCCACGGCGAGCATATCCTGTCCGTGGTCAAGCACGCCGGCCACGACAAGGACACGGGCGAGGCGCTGGACTGGGGCTTCGTCGGCGACGTCACGGCCGTCGACGTGGAGCCGGTCAAGGCCTACCTCCAGGCCGACATCGTCCCGGTGATCACGCCCCTGGGGCGCGGCCCGGACGGCAAGCTCTACAACATCAACGCCGACGAGGCCGCGGCGGCGATCGCGGAAAAGATGGCGGCGCGCAAGCTGGTGTTCCTCTCCGACGTGCCCGGCGTGCTGATGAGCCCGGAGGACCCGGAGTCCATCGTGTCCACGCTCAAGTTGAGCGAGGTGGAGGACCTCATCCGGCGCGGCGTGATCAGCGGCGGGATGCTGCCGAAGATCGGCGGCGCGCTCAAGGCGCTCAAGGCCGGCGTGCGCAAGACGCATATCATCGACGCCGCCCTGCCGCACTCTCTGCTGCTGGAGCTTTTCACCGACAAGGGCGTCGGCACCGAGATCCTGCAGTAAGAGGGCTTGCCCGCAGATCACGCCGATTGTCGCAGATTGACTGTTCTGATCTGCGCGTATCTGCGTGCTCTGCGGGTTCTCTTCCGTCAGTTTCCGATTGCATTCCCGGCCCGAAAGTTGTTCCGTATCCGCGCCATGAATACTCAAGAAATCGCCGAACTTCACAAGCAGTACGTCATGCCGACCTACGCGCCGGGCCTCGCGCTCGTGCGGGGCAAGGGCACGCGGGTCTGGGACGCCGAGGGCAAGGAATACCTCGATTTCCTCGGCGGCATCGCCGTCAACGTGCTGGGCCACGCCCACCCGAAGCTGGTCAAGGCCATCCGGCAGCAGGCCGCCCGGCTGATGCACGTCTCGAACCTGTATTTCAACGAGAACCAGCCGCGCCTCGCGAAGGCGCTGTCCGAACGGTCGCTGGGCGGCAAGTGCTTTTTCTGCAACTCGGGCGCGGAGGCCAACGAGGGCATGTTCAAGCTTGCCCGGCTCTGGGGCCACGCCCAGGGACGGTACGAGATCATCGCCATGACCAATTCGTTCCACGGCCGGACGCTCGCCACCGTGGCCGCGACGGGCCAGACGAAGTACCAGAAGGGCTTCGAGCCCATGCCGGCGGGCTTCGTCCACGCCGAGTACAATAACCTCGACGCCGTCCGGGCGGCCGTGACCGACAAGACCGTCGCCATCCTGGTCGAGGCGGTCCAGGGCGAGGGCGGCGTCGTGCCGGCGAAACCGGAGTTCATGGCCGGGCTGCGGGCGCTGTGCGACGAGAAGAACCTGCTGCTGCTCTGCGACGAGGTCCAGTGCGGCGTCGGCCGGACGGGCCAATGGTTCGGCTTCCAGGCCTACGGGATACAGCCGGACGCCTTCTCCGTGGCCAAGGGCCTGGCCGGCGGATTCCCGATCGGCGCGATCGTGGCGGGGCCGAAGCTGTCGGATATCTTCCAACCCGGCAACCACGCCAGCACGTTCGGGGGCAATCCGTTGGCGTGCGCGGCGGCCCTGGCCGTCATCGAAGCCATTGAGGAGGAGAAACTGCTCGAACACGCCGCGCAGATGAGCGAGCTGTTCATGGCCCACCTCCGGAAGATCGCCAAGAAGTTCAAGTTCATCACGGAGGTCCGGGGGCTCGGCCTGATGATCGGCATGGTCCTCGACCGGCCGGCCAAGCCGCTGGAAGTGCTGCTGCGGGACAAGGGCCTGATCGCCATCGCGACGCACGACACGGTCATCCGGTTCCTGCCCCCGCTCAACATCACGGCGGGCCAGGTGCGGAAGGCCGCGCGCATCGTCAAGGCCGCCTGCGCGGAGTGGGCGGCCCGGGACTTCACGGGATGCTGACGCCGGCGTAGCAGTACTTGCTTTTGCCCGAAGCGTTGTATGCGCTGACCCGATAGTAATACGAGTACGATCCCTCTAGCAACCCGGGTTTGATCAGGACGCTGTCGATATACCCGACGCTGCCGGCCGGAAGCGTCGCTATTTTCACCCAGGACAGGGAAACCGCGCCCCCGCGTATGCGCCGCTCCACGAAATATCCCGCCTCGTCGCTGGCGTTGTCGGTCCAACTAAGCCGGATCCGATCGGTCGGCGGCACATACAGGGCGCGCAATCCTGTGGGCGGCGCTGGCACCAGCGAGTCGTTCCAGGGCGGGTTATATTTCCACAGGGAATCGGCGTATCGGGGCCCGCAGGGGCCGGCCCAGGGTTCGGTCAATCCGCCCGTGTAGAAGTTCGTGGCCCAGACCTCAAAATGTAAATGCGGTCCGGTCGAGTTTCCCGCACTGCCAACCTCCGCAATCTTCTGGCCCTGCACCACGGCATCGCCGGCTTTCACGAGGATGGAGTTCTTCTTGAGATGGTCGTAGCGCGTGGCAAAAACGTCCGGCGATTCGTAATGCCGGATGACCACCACGTTGCCGCCGTCAAAGCACCAGAAACAGCAGCAGTCGCCGGTGCTGCAGTAATTGCCCAGTTCCGTGCACACGCGATATCCGTTGGATTCGCCAGCCACGAACCAGCCGGATCCCGGATCCTGGCAATCGGGCTCGCTCGGATCGGGACAGCGGTCGTATTTGCCGTCAAACACCCACAGGACAATGCCATCCGCCGCCGCATACACCGGGACGCCCGCGTCCATTTGAGCCCAGGAGATATTGATGTCGGTTCCCTGGTGGCCTTTATAGCCTGGAACGGAGCAGTCATAGGCCACGCCATTGTTGTCGACGTCGGGCAAGCCAATGTCCGTGATGGCGATATCCTCTCCCGGGATCACGCCGACTGGCCAGATGAGATACTCGGCCCTCGCGAACAGGACAAAAAGGTTCCCGACAAGCAGGAACATCAGGGTCGCATATAACCCGGTGGAGAATCGCTTCATTCCTCAACCTCCTTAAGAAAACTACCCCCGTCGAACCTCCCAGCCTCCATTTCAGCCTGTAACGTACACCGCTGGCCTCCGTAGATTAAGCCGAACCATGGACGATGGGCCGACCAACCTGACTGCGATGTGCCGGAGCAAATGGTCGCTTACTGCGTATCCCCTTTGCTCTAGCGGCGAGACCTCTGCGGCCTTGTGTCGAAGGTGAATCAGTTTGGCCGTCCATATCTCGGGCTTCCCCCGGCCCTTTGCCGCTGGCGCGTCCCCGCGCCAGCGGCAGAAGAGATGCGGCGCGAGCTGGGCGCTGTTCGTTAGCTGCCAATCTGACTCACCCGCCAGACAAGCTGGCGGGGGTTGGGATCATGGGTGGGATCATGGGGACGGACACTATATTTTCATGTTGACATTGCTTGTGTATTCATGTATTCGTGTTAGCATGAAAACGATTACATTGACTGATCCGGCCTATGAGAGGCTGGCTTCGTGGAAAATGAAGCCTAAGGAATCGTTTTCCGCTGTGGTTCTTAAAGTCGTTCCGCAGCGCGGTACGCTAGGGGACATGGTGGAGTTCGCCAAACAGGTGCCCGCGCTGCCGGACGGCTTCTTTGAAGCCGTGAAGGAGGCGCGCGTGGCGGACCATAACCCGGCTTGGGACAAGGATCCGTGGACTGCCTAGCGGATACCACCTTTTTCGTGGACTTGTTCCGGGGCCGCGGCTCATCCGGGCCCGCGGCGAGGTTTGCGGCGGACCATTCGTCCCTGTCGGTGGGCATTCCCTGGATCGTCCGCTATGAATTCCTTCGTGGCGCGCATCTCGCCGGGCAGGATCCCGCCCCGCTCGCGGCGTTCATGGACCGCTATCAGATCGTTTTCCCCGACGTGGAGACGATAGATGCCGCGTGCGCCCTGTATGCGCGGCTGAAAAAGGCCAATCGGTTGATCGGGCCGCACGACCTCTGGATCGCGGCCTCCGCCTTGCGGTTCGGGCTGCCGCTGCTGACGCGGAATCGCGATGAATTCGGGCGCGTGCCGGATCTGAAAGTCATTGATTACAACCGCTAATTAACGCTAATTAACGCGAATGCGGATTCTTCTGGAATTCGCGTTATTTCGCGTCAATTCGCGGTTGCAAATGGAATGGGAGAAGAAGCCATGAAAATCGTTCTCGCATACTCCGGCGGGCTGGACACGTCCGTCATCCTGAAGTGGCTCTCGGAGACCTACCACGCCGAGATCGTCGCCTTCGCGGCGGACATCGGGCAGGAGGAGGAGCTCAAGGGCCTACGGCAGAAGGCGCTCAAGACCGGCGCGAGCAAGATCTACATCGACGACTTGCAGGCCGAGTTCGCGCGCGATTTCATCTTCCCGATGTTCCGCGCGGGCGCGCTCTACGAGAACCAGTACTTCCTCGGCACCTCCATCGCGCGGCCCCTGATCGCCAAGCGCATGGTCGAGATCGCGAAGAAGGAAAAGGCCCAGGCCATCGCCCACGGCGCGACGGGCAAGGGCAACGACCAGGTCCGGTTCGAACTGACCGCCGCCGCGCTCGCGCCCGAGCTGCAGGTGATCGCCCCGTGGCGCGAGGAGCGCTACCGCGAGCAGTTCCCCGGCCGCGCGGAGATGATCCGCTACTGCGAAAAGCACGGCATCCCCGTGCAGGCGACGGCGAAAAAGCCGTACTCGACCGACCGGAACCTGCTCCACATCTCCTACGAGGCCGGCATCCTGGAGGATCCGTGGCTGGACGCGTTTGCGCCGTCGAACAAGGACATGTTCCGCCTCTCCGTCGCGCCCGAGGACGCCCCGGACAAGGCGGAGCTCGTTGCGCTGGATTTCGTCCGCGGCGACTGCGTGGCCGTGAACGGAAAAAAACTCGATCCGCTGGGCGTGATGAAGACGCTCAACCGGATCGGTGGGCGGCACGGGGTGGGGCGGGTGGACCTCGTGGAGAACCGGTTCGTCGGCATGAAGAGCCGCGGCGTCTACGAAACACCCGGCGGCGCGATCCTGCACTTCGCGCACCGGCAGGTCGAGACGCTGACGATGGACCGCGAGGTGATGCACCTGCGCGACTCCCTGATCCCGAAGTACTCCGAGCTGGTGTACTACGGGTTCTGGTTCGCGCCCGAGCGGCTCGCCCTGCAGGCGCTGGTCGAGGAGAGCCAGAAGAACGTCACCGGCACCGTCCGCGTGCGCCTGTACAAGGGCGGGCTCTACGTCGCCGGGCGCAAGAGCCCGGTCAGCCTCTACAACCCGCAGATCGCGACCATGGACGCCGACCCGACCCGCGCCTACAACCAGGGCGACGCGACCGGGTTCATCCGCCTCAACGCGCTGCGGCTGAAGGTGGGGGCCCGCAGATCACGCCGATAGACGCCAATGCCGTTTGAATTGGCCAAGTCGCGCGCCGTTGCGTACAATCACACTCCATGACAAACGCTTTCCCCATGGTTCGCGGGCGGTTGATGGCGGAGGGGGTGCCGGTGGAAGCGTTGGCTTCGCGGTACGGGACGCCGCTGTACGTGTACAGCCGTTCGCATATCGAATCCCAGTTCGCGGCGCTGGCGGAGGCCATGGCGCCGGTCGAGCCGCTGATCTGCTACTCGGTCAAGGTCAACACCAACGCGGCCGTGATCGGGACCTTAGCGGAGCTCGGGGCGGGGGCGGACGTCGTGTCCGGCGGCGAGCTGTACCGCGCGCGCCGCGCGGGCGTGCCGCCGTCGCGCATCGTCTTCGCCGGCGTCGGCAAGACCCGCGAGGAAATCGAGTACGCCCTGCGGGCAGGCATCCTGTTCTTCACGGTGGAATCCGAGCCGGAACTGTACCGGATCGCGGACTGCGCGCGGCGGCTGGGCCGGAAGGCCCGCATCGCGCTGCGCGCGAACCCGGACGTGGACCCGGAGACGCACCACTACATCAGCACGGGCAAGGCGGAAAACAAGTTCGGCCTCGACCTCCGGCGCATCGAGCGGGCCTACCGCCGCGCGGCGGCGCACCCGTCGCTGGAGATCGCCGGGTTGCACATGCACATCGGCTCGCAACTCCTGAACCCCGCGCCGTACGGGCATGCCCTGGAGCGGGTGGCCGATTTGTGCCGCCGCCTGCGCGCCCGCTACCCGACGTTCCGCCATCTCGACCTCGGCGGCGGGCTGGGCATTCAGTACAAGCCGGGCCAGCAGCCTCTGGACCCGGCGCGGTTCGCGAAGACCGTCCTGCCGTTCCTGAAGGAGTCGGGCCTGCGGATCGTCCTGGAGCCGGGCCGGTTTCTCGTCGGCAATGCGGGGCTCCTGGTGATGCGGGTTCAGTACGTGAAGGACGGGCCGTCGAAGAAGTTCATCATCGTGGACGCGGGGATGAACGACCTGATCCGTCCGCCCCTGTACCAGGCCCATCACGAGATTGTCCCCGTCCGCGCCGCGCGGGGGACCGTGCGGGGCGACGTCGTCGGGCCGATCTGCGAGTCCGCCGATTTCCTCGCGCAGGATCGCGAACTGCCGGCCGTACGCGAGGGCGACCTGCTGGCCGTGTTGAGCGCCGGGGCCTACGGGTTCGCAATGGCCTCGAACTACAACAGCCGTCCGCGCCCGGCCGAGGTGATGGTCAAAGGCCGCCGCCATGCCCTTGTCCGCCGGCGCGAGGGCCGGGAAGACCTGGTCCGCGGGGAGCAACTCCCGCGTTGGATGCCGTAAGTGTGGCGCGGCCGTCCCGGCCGTGAGGAAAACGGACGGGACGCCCGTCCCGCTGTTCCCGTCACCCCGTGCAGCCCGGCGGCACCTGGTAGAGGCCTTTTGAGATTTTCACCAGGTCCTGGAGGCTCCGCGCGGCCAGCCGGTCGGGCGTGGCCTGTTCCAGAGACAGGCCCAGGTCTTCCGGCGTTTTCACCACGCCTGCGCGGCGCAGGCGGTCGGCCTGGTCCGCGTGGATCGTCCGGCCCACGGGTGTGTCGCCCGCGACGGCGGCCACGGCCAGCCGGCGCGATTCGAGGTCCGGGGTCTTGTCCAGATAGGCGATGCCGCGCTCGGTGACGATATGCGTGACCTGCTCGCCGGCGATCATCACCGGCGGAAACGCGAAGACGCCCTGCCGGTGCAGTTCCAGCGCGTCGAGCTGCTCGACGAACACCGGGATCTGTTTCTTCTCGCTGACCGTCGGTGTCATCTGCACCACGAGCTTGCGGCCCTGGAACAGGCCGTTCTCCCACCGGCCGGCTTTCGCCACGGCCGGCGGATAGTTCCGCCGGCCCGGCGGCGAGCCGCCCAGGTTCGGCGCGCCGCCGAAGCCCGCGATCATGCCCTTGATCGCGGTCGAGCTGTTGCCGTCGCGATCAATCTGCAGCGTCGCGCCGATGAACAGATCAATCGCATAGAGCCCGGCGATGTGCGCGAAGCAGCGGTTCGAGCGCAGGTGGCCGTCGGGGCCGATGGAGAACACATCGCTCCGCGCCTGCACGTACTTCTCCATGCCCGGCTCGCCGCCGAACGAGAAGACGTGCTCGACGAAGCCCTTCTCGATCGCGGGGATCAGGGTGGGGTGGGGATTGAGCACCCAGTGCGTGCAGCACTTTCCCTTGAGGCCCAGTTCTTTTCCGTACGTCGGGAGCAGCAGTTCGATCGCCGCGGTCGAGTAGCCCAGCCCGTGGTTCAGCGCACGCACGCCGTACTCGGCGTAGATGCCTTTCAGGGTCATCATGGCCATCAGGATCTGCTGGGGCGTGATCTTCGCGGGGTCGCGCGTGAAGAGCGGCTGCAGGTGGTACTCCTCGCCCGTGACGACGATGAAATCCACCCAGCCCGCGGGGATATCCACCCGCGGCAGGCGCTTCAACTGCTTCTTCACTTGCACGATCACGACGCCGGCCTTGAAGTGCGCCGCCTCGGCGATGAGCGCGGTATCCTCGGTGTTGAAGCCGGTGAACAGGTTGCCCTCCGCGTCGCAGGCCTCGGCGACGAGCAGGGCGACCTGGGGGCAGAGGTCCACGACGTAGCGCCCGTAGAGCTCGAGGTAGGTGTGGATCGCGCCGATCTTCACCTTCTTCTCGTCGGCGAGCTGGTAGAGCGCCTTGGACTGCGGGCCGGAGTAGGCGAAGTCCAGCCGCGAGGCGATGCCCTTGCGGAACAGCTCGATATGCTCCGGCAGGGCGACGGTGGACTGGACCATGTGCAGGTCGCGGACGCGGCGCGGGTCGAGCTGGAGCAGTGCGCGCGCCAGGAAATCGGCCTGTTTCTGGTTGTCGCCCTCGATGCACACCCGGTCGCCGCGCTTCAGCACGGCGGCGAGCAGCGCGGCCGCCTTCTCCTTCGGCACCCGCTTGCCTCGCGCGAGCCGGCGGCCGCGGCGGAGGCGCTCGAGGTAATCCTTTTTCCGGCGCTCGAAGTTCATGGTTTCCTCCGGGGCTTGTGGATGCTGTAGCGGCGCGCCGGCTCGAACAGGCTGCGGGCCTGCCGCGAAAGGACCGAGCCGTACGAGGCCACGTTGCGGTCCTCGAGGTGGTCGAAGTGCATGGGCGTGTCGGACCCGATCCCGAGCCGCTTGAGCGGCTCGGGATCGAGCTCGGAATAGATGATCTCCTCCGTGCCGCGGGCGAGGGCGAGGGTCTGGGCGATGGGCGAGACGATCATGCTGTGGCCGAAGTAATTCGTGCCGGCGGCATCGGCGCCCACGGCGTTGACGGCGATCATGTAGACGTGGTTGTCGTACGCGCGCATCTTGTTGGTCAGCTCCCAGATATCGAAGGCGCGCAGCAGGGCCGAGGGGCGGGCGATGATCTGTGCGCCCTTGATGGCCAGGATGCGCGAGACCTCGGGGAAGTCGCCGTCGTAGCAGATCATCATGCCGACCGCCCCGAACTCGGTCGGGATCACGGGATAGCTCACCCCGGGCGTCGTCCAGCCGCCGGCGCCGAGCCGCTCGGCCGGGAAGGGGTGGGTCTTGCGGTACACGCCGGCGACGTCGCCGCGCGCGTCGATGAGGAACGCGCTGTTGTAGATCGTCCGGTGCTCGCGCCCGCGTTCGTAGGTCGGCAGGACGCAGTAGGCGCGTTCCTCGCGGCAGACCTTCCGGATCGGGTCCAGGATCGTGTCGATCCGCGGCGGCAGCAGGACGTGGAAGGCGTCCAGCGGCAGGTTGGGATGAAACCCCGTGGTGATGCTCTCCGGGAACACGACGAGTTTCGCGCCGGTCTCGCGGACGGCGCGGCGGAACCAGGCGATCACTTTCTCGAGATTATAGAGAATGTCGTTGGGCTTCGGCGCGATCTGAACGCCCGCGACGACGACCCTCTTGACCCGGCTTTTCAGCGACGCGCTCTTCCTGCTGGCCATGGCTGCCATCCTTTCCGATTCGGCAAAACGCGGGAATTGTTCCCGATTCGCGGGAATTGTCAGCAACAATATGCAAGCGGTTTTTGCTTCCCCGCCGCGCGCCCCTGCGCTACACGTGCAGGAACGGGAGATGATGACCATGAATCCGCTCAATGCCTTGCTCTGGGTCTTCCTGGCCGGCGGCGCGGCGTCCGGCCCGGCCGGGAGTGCCGTCGAGCCGTCGGGCTTCCACCTGCAGGCCGGTCGGTTCGGCATGCCGGCCGCGTCCCTCCGCGGCTTCGTCTTCGTGGCGGGCGGCTGCTCCGACGACGGGCTCTGCGACGACATCGAAGGCATGGACCCGCGAACGGGCGTGGTGCTGTCCATGGCGCCCTCCGTGCTCCCGCGGTATTTCCACGGCGGCGCGGCGTACAACGACCGGTTCATCCTCGTCGGCGGGGTGCCGGAGGAGGGCGGGGTGACGGGCGAGGTGGAGGAATTCACGCCGGACGGCGAGGGCTCGGTCCGCCGGCTTCCGCCGCTGCCCGTGCCGGTGTCCCGGGCGGGGGTCGCGGTCCACGGGGACCGGCTGTACGTGGTCGGCGGGGAGACGGGCGATCGCACACGCACGGCGAAGGTGCAGATCTTCGATTTCAAGTCCGGGACCTGGTCGGCGGGCGCGGACCTGCCCGTGCCCCGCGAGGGCCTGGTCCTGGAGAAGGACGGCCGGCTCTACGCGCCCGGCGGGTACGACGGGGTCAAGGCCATCACGGATTTCCAGGTGTACGACATCGCCGCCGACCGGTGGGAGCGCCTGACGGACTTGCCGATCAAGATGAGCGCGCACAGCGGCGTGATCGTCGGCGACACGCTCTACACCTTCGGCGACTACGAGGTTCTGAACCGGACCGCCGCCTGCGACCTGAAGACCGGGGAGTGGTCGCTGATCGAGGCCGGCTACCGGTCGAGCCGGCACAATGCGGCCGTGGTGCACAGCAACGAGGTCCTGGTCATCGGCGGCAACTTGAGCCCGAGCGGCCCCTTCGTGAACGGCATCCAGCGATTCCCCGTGGATGCGCTGGCGGCCGCGCCCCGGCGCCCGTGGACGGCGGAGAACGAGCCCAAGCCCGAGCGGGCGCCCGCTCCCGCCGTGAGGGATCGCGAGGAAGCCGAGGCGGCCCCGGCGCCCGTGTCGGCGCCGAAGGGACCGGAACCGTCGGGCTTCGAGCTGTCCGGAAAGCCGGCCCCGGATTTCGAGTTGGAGTTGCTCGACGGCTCCGCGTTCCGCCTGGCCGACCACAAGGACAAGATCGTCGTCCTTGATTTCTGGGCGACCTGGTGCCCGCCGTGCCTGAAGGCCTTGCCGCACATGGCCGCGCTGGCGACCGATTACGAGGGCAAAGACGTCGTGTTCCTCGGCGTCAGCCGCGACCGGCCGGGCGACAAGGATAAGATCGCGCCCCTGCTGGCCGAACACAAGGTCCCGTACCCGACCGGCCTGGACCTTCAGGGGCTTGGCCTGGACTACTCCGTGGCCGGGATCCCGTGCGTCGTGCTGATCGGGCGCGACGGCCGGGTACAGGGCCGGCAGGTCGGTTTCTGGGATGAAGGGCCCGCGGAGTTACGCAGGGCCATCGATCAACTGCTCGCCGGCGAGACCCTGCCCAGCGCCAAGCCGCCGCCCAAGGCCGCCGTGCCGAAGGAGGAGCGGAGCCCCCGCGCGGCGATCCGGAGGAGAGCGATGGAATCGGTGGAGCCGGACGAGCGGTTTTTCACGCTGAAGTGGCGGCGCGAGATCGAGCGGCCCTCGCGGGAGGTCTCGTCGAGGACGCGGCTGGACCTCCATGTGCCGCCCGATCGCCTGGTGGTGGCCTCCGATGACACGCTTCACGTGCTCAAGGCCTCGGACGGCGAAATCCTGCGGACGATCCCGCTGCCCGAGGCGGCCGTGGAGCCGGACGAGATGGACCGGCGCCCGTTCCTGGTGTACCTGCAGGACGGGACCCATAGCGTGGTGGCCGCCGTCCGGACGAAGTACGAGGTGACGGAGACCGGCCCCTCCAGCCGCTCTTTCCGGACCGTGCGAACGGATGTCTTCGGCTTCACGGAATCCGGCGGGACGATCTGGACGAACACGCTGGATGAATCGTCGAGCGTCATGCAGGTCCTGGCGATCCCGGTCGCGGCGGATCGCGATTACCTCCTGGTCGCCGGCTGGAACCAGTTCCTGCTGATCGACCCGAAGGGCGAGATCAAGCTCGACCAGGCCGTGGGCTTCCAGGATCAGTGGACGATCCGGCCCGGCGCGGACGGCAAGCTGGCGGTGGTGATCCGCGGCGACGACGTGGCCGCCTACGAGTGGAACCCGCTGGCCGGCGATTGACCTCCGCCGCAAAACCGCTAGGGTAGGCGCCATGCCGGACCGGACCATCGCCGAATTGCTGCAGCGCGCCTCGCGCCCCTTGCTTTCTTTTGAATTTTTCCCGCCGAAGGATGAGAAGGGGTTGGACACGCTGCGGAAGGCCGCGGGACAGCTCGTCGCCGCGCGCCCGGATTTCGTGACGGTCACCTACGGTGCGGGAGGCTCCACCCGCGAGCGCACGCTGGAGGTGTGCGAACTCCTGCGCGCGATGGGTTTTGCCGTCGTCATGCCGCACCTCACCTGCGTCGGGTCCAGCCGCGCGGAGCTGGTGGAATACGCCGAGGAATTGTACCGCCGCGGCTACCGCAACATTATGACCCTGCGCGGCGACCCGCCGAAGGGCGAGACCCTCTTCCGCGTGGCGAAGGACGGTTTGGCGCACGCCTCCGACCTCGTCGCCCTGCTTAAGGGCCGGCATGCCGATTTCTGCTGCGGGGTGGCGGGTTATCCGGAGAAGCATCCCGAGGCCGCCAGCCTGCCCTCGGATATCGCGAATCTCAAGGCCAAGCTGGCCGCCGGGGGCGACTTCGTCACCACCCAGCTTTTTTTTGAGAACCGTTTTTACGCGGACTATGTCCGGCGCTGCCGGGAGGCGGGCCTCGCGCAGCCAATCCTGCCGGGGATCATGCCGGCGCTTTCGCACAAGCAGATCCAGCGGTTCACGGCGGTCTGCGGCGCGACCTTCCCCGGCCCGCTGGCCACGCAACTGGCCGCGGCGGCGGACGACGCGGCCGCCGCGCAGGTCGGCATGGCCTGGGCGCAGGGACAGGTGGAGCAGTTGCTCCGGGACGGCGTCCCGGGGATTCATCTCTACGTCCTCAACCGCGCCCACGCCGCGCCGCTGATCGCCGCCCTCCGGCGGTGATCGGCGCCCTTGACACGCCGCCTCCCCCGGACGTACCCTGCGCGCAGTTCTTTGCTGAAACCTGTGCGCGGGAAAAGCGAACGGAAGTCCGTGCGAATCGGACGCGGTCGCGCCGCTGTAACCGGCTACAAACCCCGACAGCCACGGAAGGCCACATCTCCTTCCGGAAGGCGGGGCGAGGCCTGATGCCGGGAGCCAGAAGACGAGTTTTTCCCGCTGCCCAAACGCTCCCGCACGAGGAGTGGAAAGGCGTCCGTGAACAACAGTATCGCCCGTGGTCTCCTGGCCGGCCTGATCGCCGGCTTGCCTGTATCCCTGCCCGCCCTCGACGTGGATTTTGGCGATCATCCGCTGCCCCCGCAGTCGTCCTGGAACGGCTCCGATCTCTCCGGCGGGGTCACCAGCCGCACCGTTTTCTTGCGGAACCGCTACGATCCCGCGTGGGGCAACTGGAGCGGGTTTGCGCTCTCCAACATCCACGACACCAATACCGCCGGCTGGCTCAACCAGTATGCCGTCTTCGGCGGCACGGGCATGGGCGGCGCGGGCACGTACGCCGTGGCCTACGACGACACGTACGGGGAGGAGGCGGACATCGTCACGCTGCCGCTCCCCGCCTGGGTGCGCGGTTTCTACGTCAACAACACCACCTACGCCGCCCTGACCATGCGCGACGGAGACGCCTACGGATTCTCTAAAAAATTCGGCGGGGGGACGGGCGACGACCCGGACTGGTTCCAACTCACCGTCACCGGCCGCGACCTCGACGGCCAGGTCGTCGGGGTCACGAATCACTTCCTCGCCGATTATCGGTTCACGAACAACGCGCAGGATTTCATCCAATCCGACTGGCGGTGGGTGGACCTCTCCGCGTTCGGCGCGTCGGTCAAGACCCTCCATTTTTCCCTCTCGTCCAGCGACGCGGGCGCGTGGGGCATGAACACGCCCGCCTATTTCGCGCTGGATAGCCTGGTCTTCACGTATGGCCCCGCCGCCGGCCAGGAGCATTCCCCGGCGATCGGCATGGGCGACCGCCGGATCGTCTCCTGGGCCGGCGGCTGGACTAACTACACGGTGGGGGGCGGTTGCGACCCGGAGTGGCAGATTCCGGCCAACGCCCTGGGCCCGGCCTCGGGCGACTCGTTCGGGATCGTCTGCCTGGGCGACGGCGGCGCCATCACCATGACCTTCGATCTCCCCATCGCGGACGGGCCCGGTCCCGACTTCGCGATTTTCGAGAACGCGTTCGGCGACGATTTCCTGGAACTGGCCTGGGTGGAGGTTTCCAGCGATGGCACGAATTTCTTCCGCTTCGTGAACCATTCCCTCACCGCCAGCGCGGTGCCGTTCTTCGGCGCGAGCATGCAGGCGACCAATCTCGCGGGCCTGGCCGGGAAATACCGGCAGGGCTTCGGCACGCCGTTCGATCTGCGCGAACTGGACGCCGTTTCCCCGCTGCTTGATGTCATGAGCGTGGGTTGGGTGCGCCTCGTGGACATTGTCGGCGACGGCTCCTGCACGGACTCGTTCGGGAACGCCGTCTACGATCCCTATCCCACCGAGAGCTCCGCGGGCTTCGATCTGGACGCCGTGGGCGTGTTGAACTACCGGATGGACTGCGCGCCCGCGGCGCTTTCGCCCGAAGCCCGGCAGTTTGAATGCCTGGCGTTCACGAACTGGCTCTACGAGCTGCAGGCCGCGGACCGGTTGGATGCAGAGGCGTGGGCGACCGTGCTCTCCGTCACTGGCCGTAACGAGCGGGTGTTGCTGGAGGATTCCGGCCCGCCCGCGCCCGGCCGGTTCTATCGCCTCCGGAGGTCGCCCCTGCCGTGAAAAAGGATTTTTCCAATACGCCTTCGCCGGACTTCCGGCAGGCCAGTGTTTGGGAAAAGCATCTCCTTAGCTTTCCAATCATTGGAAAAATGGGTTTTTCCCTGGTCGAGTTGCTGGTGGTGGTCGCTATCCTGCTTGTCCTGGTGGCCGCGCTGGTGCCGTTTGCGGCCCGGAGCATCGAGGCCGGCCGGCGGGCGCAATGCGGCTCGAACCTCCGGCAGCTTTTCCTGGCCAATGCGGCTTACGCGGCGGAGACTGGAAGTTATGTGGCGGCGGCGCCGGACATCATGGGCCCCAACCGCCGGCGCTGGCACGGGGTCCGGTCCGGCGGATCGGGCGCGTTCGACGGGACGCTCGGGCCGCTGGCGCGGTTCCTGGAGGACGGGCGGGTGCGTCGATGCCCCTCGTTCCCGGACTACCGGTGGGACGCGGCGGCCAACGCGTTCGAGGCGGCGTGCGGCGGATACGGCTACAACGATCGCGGGGTGGGTTCGCGGGTGTATCTCCTGGGATACGCGGCGGTCGCGATGCGGCAGGGCATGCCGCCCGGGGCGATTCGAAGCCCGGCGCACACGGTGATGTTCGCCGACGCGGCGTTCGGCCAGCCGTACGACGACCCGCGTTACTTCATCGAGTACTCCTTCGCGGAGGCCTACTACTTCGTGGGGCGCTCCTCCGGGCAGTTGTACGGGCCCTCGCGCCCGTCCGTCCATTTCCGGCACGGGGGCCGCGCGGGCGTGGCCTGGTGCGACGGGCATGTAAGCTGGGAGGCGCAGTCGCTGGGGAATCCCGCCTCCGGCCTGGGCTGGTTCGGCCCGGCGGACAATTCGCTCTTTGACCCCTTCTGATCGGCCCTAGCGGGTTTCTCGGTCCGTACAGCGGATTCCACACATTGCAAGGTGTGGAATAGCTTTCCAGCCCGATAAAATCCGCCGCATGATGTACATTAGGCCTGATAACAAATAGTGAAATCGTGATTCCTCCGTATCACCCATTCCACACATTGCAAGGTGTGGAATGGGGTTCCGGACACGGTGTGTCGGCGGCGGAAGGATTCGCCGTGCTGTCTCGCGGCCGTGCTTGACGCTGCGATTCCATGTGCGTCATGATCTCCGCCACATGATGAAAGTATGCGTGGATATCCAGGCGGCCGTTGCGCAGCGGGCCGGCGTGGGCCGCTATGCTAAATCCCTCGTCGAGCATCTCGGCCCGCTGGCCGGGAATGACGAGTTGTCGCTTTTCTATTTCGATTTCAAGGGAAGAGGAGATCCGTTTCCCGTGCCGAACGCGACACGGAAGGCGGTCCGCTGGTGCCCCGGGAGGCTCGTCCAGCAGGCGTGGAAGCGACTGGGGTGGCCCCCCTTCGACTGGTTCGCCGGCCGCGCGGAGGTCTACCACTTTCCCAATTTCATCATCCCGCCCCTGGCGCGCGGAAAGGCCGTCGTGACGATTCACGACCTCGCCTTCAAGCGGTTCCCGGAGACCACCGAGCGGCGCAACCTGGACCACCTGACTTCGCAAATCGGGAAGACCGTCGCACGGGCCGACGCCATCATCGCGGTCTCGGCCTTTGTGGCCCGCGAAATCCACGAACTGCTCGGGGTTCCCGCGTCGCGGATTTTTGCCATCCCGTCCGGAATGGCCGGCGCCTGGGCGGCGCCCTCCGCCGACTCCGTGACCGCGATGCGGCGCGAGTTTGGACTCGACCGCCCGTACCTGCTGACCGTCGGGACGCTCGAACCCCGCAAGAACGTCGCGTTTCTCGTGGAGGTTTTTGAGCGGATGAAGTTCGACGGCGACCTGGTGATCGCCGGGGCCCCGGGCTGGAAATACGAACCCATCCTCGATCGCATCCGGCGATCGGCCCGCGCGCCGCGCCTCCGGCACCTGCGTTACGTGGCGGAAAAGCACCTGGCTGCCCTCTATGCCGGCGCCGAGCTTTTTGTCTTCCCGTCGCTGTACGAAGGCTTCGGCTTTACTCCGCTGGAGGCCATGGCCTGCGGCGTTCCCGTCCTGGCCGCCGCCACGGGCTCCCTGCCGGAGGTCCTTGGCGTCGCGGCGGAAATTGTGCCCGGTTACGATGCCGCGGATTGGGCGGACCGGGCGGATCGTCTGTTGACTGATACCGCCCGCCGCGCGGAGTTGAAGGAACGGGGATTCCTGCAGGCGCGCCGCTTCAGCTGGGACGAAACGGCCCGGAAGACCTGGCAGGTATACCGCGGACTGTAGTCTTCCCTTTGCCGAGCGTTTTCTGTATGTCGGGAACCGGTGATTTATGCGCATTGGACTGGACGCGCGGTGGATTTTCCCGGAATTGAGCGGGATCGGGACCTACACGACGGAACTGATCCGCGAATTCGCCCGCCTGGAGACGGGGCACGAATTCGTGCTCATCTTCCGCGACCCGGCGATCCGCGACCGGGTCTGGAGCGCCGCGGGCCTGGAGGGGCATCCGCGCTTTCGCGGGCACATGGTTCCGTGGGGGGTGTTTTCCCCGTGGAGCCAACTGCGGCTGCCCGCCGTACTCCGCCGGCTGGAGATCGATGTCTTCCACTCGCCCAACTACATGATCCCGTTCCGGGCGTTTCCCCGGAACCGCGCGCACGCGGTGAAATGCGTCGCCACCATCCATGACCTGATCCCGTTGCTGTTTCCCGAGCATACGCCCCGGGCGCTGAAGACCCGGCTGTTCCCGCTCTTCAGGCGGGTGATGTTCGAGGTCGGCGCGCGGGCGGATGCCATCCTGACCGTCAGCGAGACCTCGCGCGCGGATATCCTGCGGAGCCTGCGCATCCCGGGCGAACGCGAAGGGCGCGTGCGCGCCGTGTACAACGGCGTGGCCCCGGAATACCGCCCCGCGTCCCGCCGGCCCGCGCCGCACAAAACCCTCCTCTGCGTCGGCCGCTTCGATCCCTATAAAAATGTCGGGGGGCTCCTGGAGGCCTTTGCCCGCCTCCGCGCTCGCGGCGGGCCGGACGTGCGGCTGCGGATCATCGGCCCGCCCGACCCGCGCTATCCCGAGGCGCCGCGCAAGGCGCGGGAACTCGGCCTGGAAGGCGCGGTGGAATGGGGCGGTTACGCCGGCGGGGCGGACCTGTTGGACGCGTACCAGCAGGCGGACGTCTTTGCGCTGCTGTCGCACTACGAGGGCTTCGGCCTGACCGTGCTCGAGGCGATGGCCTGCGGCACGCCCGTCGTGTGCAGCGATATCGGCGCGCTGCGCGAGGTGGCCGGCGACGCGGCGCGGCGGGTGGACCCCTGCGATCCGGAGGCCGTGGCGGACGCCTTGGGGCGGGTCATGACGGAGCCCGGCGTAGCGGAGGAGATGAGGCGCAAGGGCCTGGCGCGCGCGCGGGAATTCACCTGGGCGCGGACGGCCGCCGAGACCCTCCGCGTTTACGAGGAGGTCGCCCGGTCGTGAGCATGACCTCCCCCGTGGTTTTTCCGCCCGGTTGGCGCGACCTGCGTGTCGTGCTTTCCCACGACTGGCTCAACGGCATGCGCGGCGGCGAGCGGGTGCTGGAGTGGCTGTGCCGGGGCTTCCCCGGCGCGCCCGTCTACACGCTGCTCTGCAAGCCGGACGCGCTGTCCGACGTTATCCGCGCCCACCCCCTTCGCGCGAGCTGGCTGCAGCGCGTGCCCGGCATCCAGCGATGGTACCGGTATTTCCTGCCGCTGTTTCCGGGCGCCATCGAGCGCCTGCGCGCGCCGGACGCCGACCTGCTCGTCAGCACGAGCCACTGCGTGGCCAAGGGCTTGGTCCCGCCGGCCGGGGCCAAGCACCTGTGCTATTGCTTCACGCCGATGCGGTATGCCTGGGTGTTTTACGAGGAGTACTTCGGCGGCAGCCGGTGGAAGCGAAAGCTGCTGGAGCCGCGCCTCGCGAAACTGCGCGACTGGGACCGTCGCGCGTCGGACCGCGTGAACCGCTTCGTCACCTTGAGCCGGCACGTCCAGGACCGCATCCACCGCTTCTACGGCCGCGAATCGACCGTGGTCTACCCGCCGGCGGACACCGGCTTTTTCACGCCGGCCGCCGTCGAGCCCGGCGGCTTTGACCTGGTGGTTTCCGCCCTGGTGCCCTACAAGTGCCTCGATCTCGCCGTGCGCGCCTACACGCGGCTGGGGTATCCCCTCAAGATCGTCGGCACGGGCACGGAGTTCAACCGCCTGCGCCGGCTGGCGGGACCGTCCATCCAGTTCCTCGGTTGGCGCCCGGACGAGGAGGTTCGCGACCTGTACCGCCGCTGCCGGTTCCTGGTGTTCCCGGGCGAGGAGGATTTCGGCATCGTCCCGGTAGAGGCCCAGGCCTGCGGGCGGCCGGTGATCGCCTTCGCGCGCGGCGGGGCGCTGGAAACCGTGCGGGAGAACGTCACGGGCTTTTTCTTCAAGGAGCAGGCCGACGCCGCCCTTCTGGCCGCCGTCGAGGAAGCCGCCGCGCGCCGGTGGGATCCGGCCGCGATCCGCGCGCACGCGGAGCAGTTCTCCCCGCAGGCGTTCCTGGACGGGATGGATCGCGAGATCCGGCGCTGCCTGTCCGACTAAACGCCCAGCACGTCGCGCATGGAGTAGAGGCCCGGGGCCCGGCCCGCGAGCCACGCCGCCGCGCGCAGCGCGCCTCGGGCGAACGCCTCGCGGCTCGTCGCGCGGTGCGAAAGCTCGATGCATTCCCCGTCCGCCGCGAACAGGACCGTGTGGTCGCCCACGATGTCCCCGCCGCGCACGGCGTGGAACCCGATCTGCTCCGCCGGCCGCTCGCCGACCAGGCCGCTGCGCCCGTCCACGGCGGTCTTCTTCAGATCCCAGCCGTAGCCGGCCGCCGCGGCCTCGCCGAGGCCGAGGGCCGTGCCGCTCGGCGAGTCCTTTTTCTTCCGGTGGTGCCGCTCGATGATCTCGATGTCGTAGCCCTTGCCCTTGAGCGTCTCCGCGGCCTTCCGGACGAGGGCGAACAGGAGGTTCATGCCGAGGCTCATGTTGGGCGAGACGACGACGGGAATCCTCCGCGCCGCCTCCTCGACGGCTTTCTTCTCCTCGGTGCCCAAGCCGGTCGTGCCGATAACCAGGCCCTTGCCGGAGGCCGCGACGCGCGGGGCGTTGCCCGCGGTCCCGTGGTGCGCGCTGAAATCGATGACCGCATCGCAGCCCGGCAGCAGGGCCGCCAGGTCGGACGTGATCTTGATGCCGAGTTCACCGACGCCGGCGGCGAGGCCCGCGTCCTTGTCGCGATCCGGGCAGTCCCAGAGATCCACCGCGCCGAAAAGCTTCAGCCCCGGCTCCGCGCCGCCTTGCAGCAGGCGGATCATGATCTTGCCCATCCGTCCGCCGGCACCCACGATGACCACGTTACTCATAATGCCTCGGAGTTTTTTAACCACAGAGGACACGGAGGTCACGGAGGGGATAACCTCCGTGTCCTCTGCGCCCTCTGTGGTTCAATCTTCTTTCTTACAGCAGCTTCAACTGCTTCAAGGTTTCCCGCAGCGTCGCCTTGACCTTGTCCGACGTCTCGCACAGCGGCAGGCGGTAGGTTTCCTCGCACTGGCCCATCATGGCCAGGGCGGCCTTGACGGGGATGGGGTTCGTGTCGAGGAACAGGTCCGTGAACAGCCGGTAGTGCTGCCGGTGCAGCCGGCGCGCGGTCTCCCAGTCGCCCCGGAGCGCGGCGTGGACCATGTCCGCGACCGCCTTCGGCGCGACGTTGGAGGCGACGCTGATCACCCCGTGCCCGCCCACGACCATCATGGGCAGGGTGAGCGAGTCATCGCCCGAGAGCACGGTCAGGTTGCAGCGCCCTGCGATCTGGCTGACCCGGTCCACGCTGCCGCCCGCCTCCTTGATGGCGACGATCTTCGGGTGCTTCGCCAGTTCGACGACGGTGTCCACCGGGATCTCGCGGCCGGTCCGGCCGGGGATGTTGTAGAGCACCGTCGGCAAGCCGAGGTCGGCGACGGCCGTGAAATGTTTGATCAGCCCGGCCACGCTGGGCTTGTTGTAGTAGGGGGTCACCTGCAGCGTCCCGTCGGCGCCCGCGCCGATGGCGTGCCGGGTCAGCTCCAGCGCCTCGGCGGTGGAGTTGGCGCCCGTGCCCGCGATGACCTTGAGGCGGCCGGCGCCGGCCTGGATGCAGGTCTCGATCACCTTCTCGTGCTCCGCGAAATCGAGCGTCGGCGATTCGCCGGTCGTGCCGACGGGGACGATCCCGTCCACGCCGCCGGCGACCTGGCGCTCGATCAGGCCGCGGAGCTTCCCGTAATCCACGCCGCCGTCGCGTCCGAACGGCGTGACAATGGCTGTATAGGCGCCTTCAAACATAACATCCTCGTTGGTTGTCCGTCCCCGGGGGCGGTCCTTCCGCCGCCGGGGGTTGGTATAGTAGCAGGGGCGCGGCCCCCGGCAAGCGCGGAAAAGCCGGCCTATCCCGTGATGGACAAGCGGGGGGCAAGGGGCTACTGTGTCCGGTTGCCGCGCGAGGGGTGGGGCCTGAATGCCGCGGCGGAGAGAAACATGAAAATCATCGAATCCATCAACCGCGACGTTTTGAAGAAGTCCGTGCAGCGCGCCCGCGAACGCGGCGTCATCCTGCCGACCTTCGCGCAGCAGAGGAATCCGAACCTTGTGCCGCAGAAGATCGTGGACCGGCTTAAGAATATCGGGTTATGGGACATCAATCCCCTGAACCTTTTCCGTATCACGTGGAAGAACGAGCCGAAGGCGAAAGGCGGCGGGTTCGGCGAGGGCAACTGGGTCGAGTTCCCGCCGGAACTGACCGGCGTGCCGGCGAAGATCGTCGGGTTGGCGGGCAAGTTCTTCCCGACGGGCGCGCACAAGGTGGGCGCGGCATACGGTTGCCTGGTACCGCGACTGGTCTCCGGCAACTTCGACCCGACGACGCAGAAGGCCGTCTGGCCGTCCACGGGCAACTACTGCCGCGGCGGCGCCTACGACTGCGCGCTGCTGGGCTGCCCGGCGGTCGCGATCCTGCCGGAGGGCATGAGCCGCGAGCGCTTCGAGTGGCTGAAGCAGATCGGCACGGACGAGATCATCGCGACCCCCGGCACGGAATCCAACGTGAAGGAAATCTACGACAAGTGCTGGGAGCTGCGCCGCGAGCGCGGCGGCAAGATCGTGATCTTCAACCAGTTCGAGGAGTTCGGCAACTCGATCTGGCACTACAACATGACCGGCGGCGTGATCGAGGAGATTTACCAGAAGCACTACCGCACCGGCCGTAGCCGGCTGGCGGCGTACATCAGCGCCACGGGCTCGGCGGGGACGATCGCCGCGGGCGATTTCCTGCGCACGAAGCACCCGTTCCTGCGCGTGGTCGCCACCGAGGCGCTCCAGTGCCCGACGCTCTTCCAGTACGGGTTCGGCGCGCACCGGATCGAGGGCATCGGCGACAAGCACGTGCCGTGGATCCACAACGTGCGCAACACGGACGCCGTGGCGGCGATCGACGACGAGCAGGTGATGCAGATCCTGCGCCTGTTCAACGAGGCGGCGGGTCTGAAGTTCCTCGAGCAGCGCGGCGTGAAGCGCGGGGTGCTGGAGCGCCTGTCGTGGCTGGGCATCTCGTGCATCTGCAACCTCGTCGCGGCCATCAAGACGGCGAAGTACTACGACATGGGCCCGAACGACGTGATCTTTACGCCGCTGACGGATTCCATGGAGCTGTATGCCTCGCGGAAGCAGGAGATGGAGGAGCAGCACGGGAAATACGACGCGGTCAAGGCGGCGGTGCACTATGCCCGCTACCTGGAGGGCGCCGGCGTCGATTACTTCCGCGAGCTGACCTACTTCGACCGCAAGGCGCTGCACAACTTCAAGTACTTCACCTGGGTCGAGCAGCAAGGCCGGGACTCCGACGAGCTGCGCCGGCTGTGGGACGACGACTTCTGGAAGGAGCTCTTCGCCCAGGCGCAGGTGGACGAGTGGGACCGGCTCATCACCGAGTTCAACGACGCCACGGGCGTACTGAAGGCGATGTAGGGAATACGGCTCGCGGGGACGCTCGCCCTCCAATCCTCTCCCGCTCATGGAGGGCGAGCCTCCGGCGAGCCGTATGATCCGCATTCCGATTGTGTTTCCCCGCGAATCGCGTAGAGTGTCCCGCCTTTCATGAGCATCGCCATTCGAAATATCGGCATCATCGCCCACGTGGACCACGGCAAGACCACGCTGGTGGACGGCCTGCTGCGCCAGGCGGGGACCTTCCGCGACAACGAGGAGCTCGTCGAGCGGGTCATGGACTCGATGGACCTCGAGCGCGAGAAGGGGATCACCATCAAGGCCAAGAACGCCTCGATCGAGTGGGGCGGGGCGACGATCAACATCGTGGACACGCCCGGCCACGCGGACTTCGGCGGCGAGGTGGAACGCATCCTGACCATGGTGGACGGTGTGCTGCTGCTCGTGGACGCGGCCGAGGGCACGCAGGCCCAGACCCGCTTCGTCCTGCGCAAGGCGATCGAGCAGGGGCTGGCCGTCGTCGTCGTGCTCAACAAGGTGGACCGCCCGAACGCGAACGTCGCGCGCGTCCACGACCAGGTGCTGGAGCTCCTCCTCGAGCTGCACGCCAGCGAGTCCCAGTTCCACGCCCCCTTCCTCTATGCCAGCGCGCGCGACGGCTACGCCGTGCGCGACCTGGCGGACGAGCGGAAGGACATGACCCCGCTGTTCGAGACCATCTTGAGCCACATCCCCGCGCCGAAGGCCGACCCGGACGCGCCCTTCCGCATGGTGATCAGCAACCTCGACTGGAGCGACTACATCGGGCGCATCGCCATCGGCAAGGTGCTGGCCGGCTCGGCGAAGATGGGCGATTCGCTGGTGTGCATCCACAAGGACGGGAAGCGCGAGCGCGCGGCGATCACGCGGGTGATGACCTTCCGGGGCTTGAAGACGTCGGAGTCCGCGGTCGCCGTCGCGGGGTCGATCGTCGGCCTGGCGGGTTTCGAGGACGCGCACATCGGCGAGACGGTTTGCGACTCCGAGGAGCGCGAGCCCGAGCCGGTCCGGCAGATCGACCCGCCGACCATCCAGATGCAGTTCGGCGTCAACGACGGCCCGCTCTCCGGCCGCGAGGGCCGCTACCTGACCGCGCGGCACCTGCGCGAGCGCCTGGTCAAGGAGACCCGGCTGAACGTCTCGATCGAGCTGTACGACACGGAGCAGCCGAACTTCTTCGGCGTCCGGGCGCGCGGCGCGCTGCAGATCGCGATCCTCGCCGAGACGATGCGGCGCGAGGGCTACGAGCTGCTGGTCTCCCGCCCGGAGGTGATCTACCGCGAGGAGGGCGGCGTCCGGCAGGAGCCCTACGAGACCCTGTGGATCGAGACGCCCGACGACATCCTCGGCGACCTGCTGCAGCATCTCGCGGGCCGCCGGGCGATGGTGACGAAGATGGAGCACCACCCGCACGGCGTGCAGATCGAGGCCGAGGCGCCGACGCGCGGGCTGATCGGGCTCGAGAGCGCGCTGGCCAACCTGACGAGCGGCCGGGCGGTGATGAGCCGGCTGTTCAAGGGCTACGGGCCGGTCACCGGCGACATCCGCGCGCGCGGCGCGGGCGTGCTGGTATCCATGGAGGGCGGCGTGGCGACCTCGTACGCGCTGGACACGCTGCAGCTGCGCGGCCGGATGTTCATCGGGCCGGGCGAACAGGTCTACGAGGGCATGATCGTCGGCGACAGCGCCCGCAGCGGCGACCTTCCGGTGAATCCGACGCGGACCAAGCACCTGACGAACATCCGGGCGGCGGGCAAGGATGACGCGATCATCCTCGAGCCGCCCGTCGAACTGACGATCGAGAAGGCCATCGAGTTCATCGCCGCGGACGAGTACGTCGAGGTCACGCCGGGGCACATCCGGCTGCGCAAGAAGATACTCAACTCCATCCAGCGCAAGCGGGCCGGGCGGGCGGCGGCCGAGCTGTAGCGCGAAGGCCGCTCCGGCTATGGACCGGCGAGCGGCTCCGGGTTGCAGCGCAGGCGATAGAAGATGCCGGTGCCCGGGGTCACGGTATCCACCCAGTTGCTCTCCGGCCCGGTCGGGATGAACCGGTGCTGTTCGGTCCAGGCCCCGGGATCCGTCAAGGTCCGGGCGCGTTCCACGAGCGTGGTGGAATCCAGGATCAGGCGGGCCATGTCCACGCGGACCTGGCCGCTGCTTTCCCGGATGGCTGAAAACTCGGGCTCGGGATCCCAGGCCTCGCGGTAGAACAGGTAGGCCTTGCGGCCCTCCTGGACGTCCGTGCCGACGATCGCGTAGTCGTCCGAGAGGTCGCACCGCGAGCCGAACGCCTCGCTGGCCTCGAGGTCGCCGCCCTGCAGCCGGGCGAGCAGGTTCCAGTTGGTGCCGTCCTGCTTGAAGATGTACGCGCGGCTCGCCGGCGTGCCGTTGGCGCAGGCGAGGAGGTAGGGCTTCTTCAGCGCCACGGCGGAGCCGAAGTAGCCGTTTGTGAACGGTTCGGGCGCCGGGATGCGCAGTTTCTCCGTCCAGGTCGCTCCCGTGCGCTGGAAGAGATGGACAGCGCCGAACTGGTTGGTCGGCGCGTCTTCGGTGGGCGCGCCGCAGGCCGCCCAGTCGTCGTCGATGTCCACGGCCGAGCCGAGTTGCATGAAGAACGACGGCGCGGCCGCCGCGATGCGCTGCTCGAAGTTCCAGTTGGTGCCGTCGGTCGCGTAGATGTACGCCGCGCCGGCGCCCAGGTGCGGGCCCTCGTACTCGTTCGGCGCGCCGAAGATGGCCCGCGTGCCGTCGAAGCCGATGTCCCAGCCGAACTGGCCCGTGTCCATGGCAGGATCGGGCAGGGTGGGGCCTTCCACCCAGTTCGTGCCCGCGCGGCGGTACGTCACGACCTTGCCGTCCGCGCTGTCGAAGAACGGAGCCCCCACCAGCACCTGCCGCCCGTCGGTCTCGATGGCGGCGCCGAACTCCTGGTCGGCTTCCTCGCCGGAATCCGTCAGCTTGGCCTGCTGGAGCCAGTTGGTGCCGTCGAACCAGTACACGTAGGCGGCGCCCACCTTGCCGCCCGCGCCGTTGGTCGCGCCCTTCGCGCCGACGGCGGCGTAGTCGCCGGCCAGGGCCGCGCCCGAGCCGAAGTCCATGCCGTTCGTGTCGTCGCCGGGGATCAGTTGCGTGTCCGAGAGCCAGTACTGGCCGGTGTGGACGAAAACCCCCGCGTAGCCCCAATCCTGCGGCACGCTGCCCCCTTCCGCGCCGACGAGGGCCCGCTCGCCGTCCACCGCGACGCCCGAGCCGATGGACCTCAGGCCCCTGGAGGTCGCGATCCGCCCGCTCTGGCGATTGCGGTCCTGCACCGGCAGCATCCAGGCCGCGCCGGCGTTTTCGCCGAGCGCATCGTCGTCGTCATGTCCGGTCAGGATGTTCCAGCGGTGTACCGCCAGGCGCGTGTCGGAGAGGTTCCAGTCGTCGGCGGAACTACCCACATAGATTTGCTTGAGCCAGTTGGTGCCGCTGCGCTTCCAGAGGATGGCGTGCTCGCCGCCGCCGACGACGGCGTAGGGATCGGTCAGGGCGACATCCTCGCCGTAGAAGTCAAACCGGCCGTAGATATCCGGCAACCCGGTGTGGAGCAGCCAGCCCGCGCCGTCCAGCCGGTACAGGTAAGCTCCCTGGAATCCGTCGTGGCGGAGCCCGACGATCGCCCAGCCGCCGCTGATGTCCACCGCGCCGCCGAAGAAGTCGTTCAGGTCGTCGTCGGGACTGTTCAGCACCGCCACCTCGCTCCACACGGTTCCGCTGCGATGGAAAAGGTAGGCGCCGCCCGTGAAGTTGCTGCGGCCGGTGGCCCCGACGATGGCGTACGGATCGTCGATCGCGACGGCGTGGCCGAACCAGTCCCCGTTGGCCCCGTCGGACGGCGTGAGCGTGGCCTCGGGAGCCCACAGCAGGCCGGTCCGTTTGAACACATGCGCCGCGCCCGTGCCGACGCCCGCGGCGTTGGTGCCCAGGCGGGCGCCGACGATGGCGTAATCGCCGTCGATATCTGCGGCCTCGCCGAACGACGAGAACTGGCCGCCGTCGGTGAGCGCGGCCTGTTCCGTCCACGTCGTACCGGAGCGAACGAAGACGTAGGCCTTGCCGGCGAAGTCGGGAAAGATCGGACGGGTGGCCCCGACGATGGCCGAATCGCCCGAAAGGGCCACGGCCTGGCCGAAGCCGTCGTTGGGCGCGCCGTCCGACGCCGCCACGCGGTCGCGCTCGACCCAGTTCGTGCCGTCCCACTGGTGGAAATAGGCCGCCCCCGCGTTTTCGGCCTGCTTGTGCGCCCCGACGACGGCCCACTCGCCGTCCACGTCCACGTCGCAGCCGAAATTATCGTTGGTCGTGCCGTTCGAGGCCGTGATTTTTTCCTTGTAGCGCCAGTCCACGGCGGCCGCGAAGCTCGCGCACAGCAGAAAGACCAGTCCCGCGATCCCAAGTCTGTTCATGCCGACCCCCTCCTTTTTCTTTCAGCAGGGCCTTTCCGGCCCGGTGGAAAAAACCGCCTGCCCGCACTCCTCTTGACGGCACCTTGGCAAAAAGAGGGGAGGGAGTCAAATCCCGGGTGAGGCGGGCAGCTCGGACGGCGGGTTGACAGGCCCGGGCCGCATCGGGTAAGTTGCGCCGTGTACTGCGGTAAAGAAAGGAATGAATCGAGCCTGAATGAAGGATGAGAGTCTGTCCCCCCTGGACACCATGCGCCACAGCGCGGCGCATGTCATGGCGGCGGCGGTGTGCCGCCTTTTCGAAAACGTCCAGCTCGATATCGGTCCCGCCACCGACGACGGTTTCTACTACGACTTCGACCTCCCGCACCGCCTTGCGCCCGAGGACTTTCCGCGGATCGAGGAGGAGATGCGGAAGATCATCGCGGAGAACCATGCCTTCGAGCGCCTCGAGGTCTCGCGCGCCGAGGCCGAGCGCCTGATCCGGGAGCGCGGCCAGCACTACAAGGTCGAGCGCCTCGCGGATATCCCCGAGGGCCAGCCGATCACGTTTTTCCGGAGCGGCGACTTCATCGACCTCTGCCGCGGCCCGCACCTGCCCTCGACCGGCGGGATCAAGGCCATCAAGCTGCTTTCCGTCGCGGGCTCGTACTACCGCGGCCGCGAGACCAACCCGATGCTCCAGCGCCTGTACGGCACGGCGTTCGAGACGGAAAAGAACCTGGAATTCTATCTCAAGCAGATCGAGGAGGCCAAGCGCCGCGACCACCGCGTGCTCGGCCGGGACCTGGACCTGTTCAGCATGCAGGAGGCGGTCGGGCCGGGCCTGATCCACTGGCACCCGCGCGGGGCGCGCATCCGTTCGATCATCGAGGAGTTCTGGAGGCAGGAGCATTTCCGGAACGGCTACGACCTGCTCTACACGCCGCACATCGGCCGCAGCGGGCTGTGGGAGACCTCCGGGCACCTCGGGTTCTACCGCGAGAGCATGTACGCGCCGATGAAGATCGACGAGGTCGAGTACTTCATCAAGCCGATGAACTGCCCGTTCCACATCCAGATCTACAAGACGCACAAGCGCTCGTACCGCGACCTGCCGCTGCGCTGGGCGGAGCTGGGCACGGTCTACCGCTACGAGAAGGCCGGCGTGCTCGCCGGGCTCTTCCGCGTCCGCGGCTTCACCCAGGACGACGCGCACATCTATTGCACGCCCGACCAGGTCGAGGCCGAGGTCCTGCGGGCCATGCAGTTCGCCATCCGCATGTGGAAGACCTTCGGGTTCTCCTCGATGTCGGCGTACCTCTCGACGCGGCCGGACAAGGCCGTCGGCGAGCCGGAGCGCTGGGAGCAGGCGACGCGCTCGCTGGAGCAGGCGCTGAAGGAGGCCGGCGTCCCGTACGAGGTGGACCCCGGCGGCGGGGCGTTCTATGGGCCGAAGATCGACATGCGCGTCAAGGACGCCATCGGCCGCGAGTGGCAGATGAGCACGATCCAGTTCGACTTCAACCTGCCCGAGCGGTTCGACATGGCCTACACGGGCGCGGACGGCAAGGACCATCGGCCCTACATGGTCCACCGCGCGCTCTTCGGCAGCATCGAGCGGTTCTTCGGTATCCTGACCGAGCACTATGCCGGGGCGTTTCCGCTCTGGCTGGCGCCCGAGCAGGCGCGCGTGCTGCCGCTGACGGACAAGCAGACGGACTACGCCCGCTCGGTGGCCGTCGCGCTGCGCGACGCGGGCTTCCGCGTCGGCCTGGACGAGCGGCCGGAGAAGCTGGGCGCGCGCATCCGCGACGCGCAGTTGATGAAGATTCCCTACATGCTCGTCGCCGGCGGCCGGGAGGCCGAGGCGAAGACCGTCGCGGTGCGGAGCCGGACGGAGGGCGACCGCGGGGCGGTGGACCTCCCCGCGCTGATCGCGATGTGGAAGGCCGAGGAGGACAGCCGGGGCCCGGCCCCGGGGTGAGCGAAGCACAGGCGCGGAGAAACAACCAGGGGCCCGGCGGGGCCCCGTTAAAACGCAGGAGGCCGCTATTCAGACATTCGTTCGCGTAAACAACCGGATCCGGGTGCCCGAGGTGCGGTGCATCGGGCCGGACGGCCAGCAAATCGGCGTCATCACCACCCGCGAGGCCTTGGAACGGGCGTCCCGGGAAGGCATGGACCTGGTGGAGATCTCGCCCAACGCGCAGCCGCCCGTCTGCCGGATCATGGACTACGGCAAGTACAAGTACGAGCAGGAGAAGAAGGACAAGCAGGCGCGCCGCCACCAGTCGGCGACCCGGGTCAAGGAAATCCAGTTCCACCCGAACGTCGGCGACCACGACTACCAGACCAAGGTGCGCCACACCCGCGAATTCCTCCAGGAGGGCCACCGCGTGAAGATCGGCCTGTTCTTCCGCGGACGCGAACGCGCCCACGAGGAGATCGGGTTCAACGTGATGAACCGGGTCCTGAAGGATTGCCAGGACCTCGGGACGCCGGAGCAGATGCCCCGCTTCATCGGCCGGGCCATCTTCATGCTCCTGTGCCCGAAGCCCGGGGCCAAACCCCGGGGCGCGGAGGCCAAGCCGGCCCCCGCGGCGCTGGCGGTTTCGCCCGCACAATAGGACTGGACTCCCGGATCGTTCTCGCGTATAAACCCCCGCTTTCCTGCTTGGAAGCGCCGGGGACGGAAGGGCGCGCGCGCCGGGCGGACGAACATCGAGGGTATTATGGCCGGAAAATATAAAACCAGGAAGGCCGTCGCGAAGCGGTTTCGCAAGACCGCGGGCGGCGTCATCAAGCACGCGTGCGGCAGCCGGAGCCACCTGCTCGGCCACAAGAGCCGCAAGCGCAAGCGCCAGTTGCGCGCCGGGAGCACCGTCTCGAGCGCCGACTACGGCCGGATCAGCCGCAGCCTGCCTCTCTAAGGAGAACGACCATGTCCAGAGCCACGAACGCGCCGGCCTCGCGCCGGAGAAGGAAACGCCGCCTGGGTCTAGCCAAGGGATTTTACGGCGGGCGCAGCAAGCGCTTCCGCATGGCCACCGAGGCCGTGGACCGCGCCATGGTCCAGGCCACCAAGCACCGCAAGCTCCGCAAGCGCGAATTCCGCAACCTGTGGATCGTCCGCCTGTCCGCGGCCTGCCGCGAACTCGGGATGACCTACAGCCGGTTCATCGAGGGCGTCACCAAGGCCGGCATCCGGCTCAACCGAAAGATGCTCTCCGAGATCGCCATCCGCGACCCGGACGGGTTTGCCTCCATCGTGGACATGGCCAAGAAGCAGTTGGCCTGATCCCGGAACGGCTCGCGGGAAAAAGGCTCGCGGGGACGCTCGCCCTCCATCTAACATTGAATAGCGAACTGGAGGGCGAGCGTCCCCGCGAGCCGAAGAACCAAGCATGAGCCCGGGCCATCCTGAACGGCATCACCCGGTGCATCCGCCGCCCGTGGAGCGGCACAACATCCCGGTTATTCTGTTCCTGACGTTGGCCGTGAAGCCCCGCGGCCCGCACCTAGCCCATGGGGCCTTCCACGACGCCTTCCTGGCCGGCGTCCGTGCGGCCAACGCATGGAGCGTCGGATTCTATGTGATCATGCCCGATCACCTTCACTTGTTCTGTACCCCCGCGACGATACCTTCCATTGGAATCAAGCCGTGGTCGTCCTACTTGAAGCGCTGTATTACCGGGAGCCTGGAGGCTCGCAGGTGGAGGTGGCAAGCCGATGGATGGGATACGCAGATGCGAAGCCGCGAGCACTACGAGGAGAAAAGGGCCTATGTTCGCATGAATCCCGTGCGCGCCGGGTTGGTGGAGCGGCCGGAGCTATGGCCCTGGCAGGGCGAGTTGAGCGAGATCCGGTGGTGATGGGCGGCTCGCGTACGGCTCGCGGGGACGCTCGCCCTCCATCTAACATTGAATAGCGAACTGGAGGGCGAGCGTCCCCGCGAGCCGAAGGAGCGGTCAGATCCAACCCTTCGCCCAGTAATATGCCAGCGCGGCCAGTTCGCGAAGCGACCGGCCAAGGTACCCGAGCTGGTTCCAGAATTCGTATCGCAGCGGCGAGTCGCTCTCGATGTGCACGGGCAGCCGCGCCTCGCCGCCCAGTTCTTCCCGGCCGTAGGCCAGGGCCGAATCGAGCGATTCGCCGTAGACGGCCGAGCCGGCGATGGCCGTGAGCCCCGCCCTTCGAAACGCCGCCAGGCTGCGCCTCAAGTGCTCCGGCGAGGTCACCAGCAGCACGGGAACGTCGGGCGGGTCCTCCTCCAGCAGGCGCCGCACGTTCAGCGCCTGCTCGCGCGTGTTCCGGCCTTCGGGCTCGATGAGGATGCGTTCGGCCGCGATCCCGCGTAAAACCAGTTCGGCCTGCATGCGGCCCGTACCGCTGGACGCGAATTCGCCCTCGACCGGCAGGGCCAGAATCACCGCCGCGCCGGGGAAGCGCCGGGCCTCCTCCGCGGCCCGGTAGGTGCGCATCAACCCCGACTCGCTCGGGATGCCGCCGCCGCCCAGGACCACGATGTACCGCGGGTCGGCGGCCAGCGTGAACTCGTCGGACCCCAGCCAGCGATAGCAGCGCCACGGCAGCGACGTGAATCCCAGCAGCAACACGGCCCAGGCCGCCGCGCCCGGCCCCGCCAGCGCCGCAAACAGGACCCGCCGAAACCGGGGAGCGGAGATCATGGGGCCGGCGTCGCCAGGTCCAGGGACCGGTCCTGCGGGATCCGGTAGGTTTCCAGTATCCGCGGGCCGGTCCGCTCCGCCTGCTCCCGGTCCAGCACGAGCTTCTGGCCCCACTCGTTCTCCAGGACGATGAACGGATCGTCCGCCGCGCCCTCGATCCGCCCGATCAGGTGCTTCAGGTTCCGGACCTTCTCGCCGTTGACCGTTTCGACGGTCCACGACGACACGGTGTGGTAGCCCTCGTTGACATCCGCGGCCAGGACGCGCAGCGCGAGCACGACCTCGTCCTGCTCGGGGGTCACCATGTTGAAGCCCAGGCGGGCCACAAGGTCGCGCGGGGCCTTCTCGTACCAGTTGCCGCCCCACGCCTGCAGCAGGTTGACCGTCAGCGGGCTGAACACGATGCCGCCGTAGATGTAGTAGGTGGGCAGGATGTCGTACTGGTCGAGCGGCACGAGCCAGTCCTGCTCCATGCGGCTGGTCAGCCGGACCTGCACGGGCAGGACCTCCCCGTCCCGCAGGATTTCCAGGTTGGCGGTTTCCTCGAGCTGGTGCTGCTGGATCCAGTAGGACACGCTCGTCCGCTCGCGCGGGCGGTATTCGACCGTCCCGTCGTTGGCGATGGCGTGGCCGTCCACCGAGAGCAGCACGTCGCCCTCGCGCAGGAGGGCCTCCGTCGGCGAGCCGTGGGCGATCCGGACGATCAGGACGCCCGTCCGGTCGTCCGGCAGCTTGTACTTCTTCCGCAGGCCGGGATTCTCCATGTCCTCCAGCATCAGGCCGAGGCTGGGGATCCCGTCGCGCCGCCCGTCCTCCAGATCCCGGAGGAGGTGCTGGATGACGGGGGCGGGGACAAGGTACCCGATGTTGTCGGCCTGCCGCATGGCCTGCATGGCCACGCCCACGATCCGGCCGTCCACGACCGCCGGGCCGCCGCTGTTGCCGGGGTTGATCGCCGCGTCGATCTGGATGGCCAGCAGGTTGCAGGAGCTGTGCGTGTAGTTCTGGTGCTCGATGCGCGAGACCACGCCTTTCGTGATGCTCAACGTGTCGCCGCCCATCGGGAACCCGTAGACCAGCACCTCCTGCTGCGTCCGCGGCAGCTCGCCGAACTCCAGCGGCTCGACCCCCTCGAAGAACGCGGGATCATCCACGGCCAGCAGCGCCAGGTCCGCGTCGTGGGCCACCGCCAGGACGCGGGCGACGTAGCGCCGGGCCTCGCCGTTCCGCCGGACCTGGATGAACGTCTGGTCGCCGACGACGTGCGCGTTGGTCAGGATCCGCTTGCCCGGGATCACGCAGCCCGAGCCGGTGGAGGAGAACGGCCCGCGCATGCTCCACGGGTTGAAGTAGTCCGGCGTGTTGTGCACCGTGTAGATCTTCACGATCGAGTCGCGCACGTCGCGGGCGGCGGCGGAGGCGGCGAGCACGAGGAACAGCAGGAGGCGGAGGCCACGCTTCATGGGGGTCCTTTTCGGGTTTCTGTTTTAGTCCGCGGATCGCGCGTCGGCGTTCATTATGGCGCGCCCGGCGGTTTTTTCCAATGTTTGGAAAAAAATACTGCTTTTTTCCCAAACATTGGAAAAAATGGGCGAAATTTTTCCAATGTTTGGAAAAATCGGCAAAAAAATTTCCAATGCTTGGAAAAACGGGGCGGACGGCATGACGATCGAAGAAATCAGGAAGATCCGGGACGAGGCGCTGGCGGACGCGGACGCCGCGGCGGACGCCGCCGCCGTCGAGGCGGTGCGCATCAAGTATCTCGGGCGGAAGGGGCTCCTGCCGAGGGTCATGGAGAGCCTCAAGGACCTCGCCCCGGCCGACCGCCCGGAGGCGGGCAAGCTCTCGAACGAGCTCAAGAACGGCCTGGCCGCCCGGCTCGAGGCGCGCAAGCAGTCGCTGCAGCAGGCCGCCCCCGTCCGCGCCGCGGGGCTGGACTGGTCGCTGCCCGGCCGGTGGCGCGGGCTGGGCTCCCGGCATCCCGTCAGCCTCGTCATCGCGCGGGCCGCGGAGATCTTCCGCTCGCTCGGATTCACCGTCGCCGACGGGCCGGACGTGGAGACCGAGTATTACAACTTCGACGCGCTCAACACGCCGGGCGACCACCCGGCGCGCGACTCGCAGGACACGTTCTATTTCTCCTCCGGCCAGCTGCTGCGCACGCAGACCTCGCCCGTGCAGATCCGCGTGATGGAGAAGCAGAAGCCGCCGGTCCGGATCATCGCGCCCGGCCGGTGCTACCGCCGCGACACGACGGACGCGACGCACAGCGCCAATTTCCACCAGATCGAGGGGCTGTACGTGGACCGGAATGTTTCCATGGCCGACCTCAAGGGCGACCTGACGCACTTCGCCCGGCAGATGATGGGGCCGGACGTGCGCGTGCGGTTCCGGCCGCATTTCTTCCCGTTCACCGAGCCGAGCGTCGAGTACGACTTCTCGTGCCACGTCTGCGGCGGGAAGGGCTGCCGGGTGTGCAAGGACAGCGGCTGGATCGAGATCTCCGGCGCCGGCATGGTCAATCCCAAGGTCTTCCGCGCGGTCGGGTACGACCCGGACGAGGTCTCCGGCTACGCCTTCGGCATGGGCGTCGAGCGCATCGCGATGATCCTCTACGGCATCCCGGACATCCGGATGCTCTACGACAACGACGTCCGGTTCCTGGCCCAGTTCTAAACCGCTTTGGCTTGACGCGCCCTCCCGGCGGGGGGATAAAAACGGCTGGGGAGGGCGTCATGTGTTCACGAAACGTCATCCGCTGGTTCGCCATCGCCGGGGTCTGCGCGGCTGTCGGGTTCCCCGCCTTCGCCGCCCGGCTGATCCTGCAGCAGGGCCTCAACGGGTACGCGGGCTCGGGCGACACGTGGCTGGACGAGAGCGCGACGCGCGACAACTACGGCGGCGACTCCAAGCTGACGGTGAAATACAACAGCGGGCCCAAGTCGGATTGCGCCCTGGTCCGGTTCACCCTGCCGGCGGTGTCCCATGACGCCGTGTCGTCGGCGATCCTGGAGCTGTTCTACGTGGAGGCGGTCAGCATGGTCTCGGGGAACGCCATGGGGCTCAAGCCCTATCGCGTGAACGCGGGCCGGAACTGGTTCGAGAACACGCGGAACGGCCAGTCGGGCGAGGGGGCCAGTTGGCGCTATTTCGGCCGGGACGAAGTGGAGACGAATAAGTGGACGTCTGAAGACGGCGGGTGGCAGGACAAAACCGACGACGGCAACAGCAGCAACCTGATCAAGGAAGCCGGGGGCAGCGTGCCGGGCGCGATCGAGCCGAACCACTGGGTGCCGTTCGAGGTCCGGCGGAGCGTGACCAACTGGCTGGGCGGCGCGCCGAACAACGGGCTCGTCGTGTTTTCATGCAGCTTCGAGGGGAGCGGGTACGTCGTTTCCGGCGAGTTTGCCTCCCGCGAAACCAACAGCGCGGCGCTCCGGCCGAAGTTGAGCCTCCAGTACCAGGGCGCGCAGATCGCCTGGACGGGCAAGGTCAGCGGCGCGTGGGACACGGCGGCGACGAACTGGTCCGTCGGCGGCTGGCCGGGGCAGTACGATAACGGGGATCACGTCCGCTTCACCGATGCGACGGCCCAGACCAACATCGCGATGGCCGCCGGGCTGACGCCCGCCTCGGTGACGGTCAGCAACGTCGCCCGGTCGTTCGCGTTTTCCGGCGGCCCGCTCGGCGGGACCGGCCTCGTGCTCAAGGCCGGGGCGGGGATGCTGACCTTGGCCGCGAGCAACTCGTACGGCGGGCCGACCCTCGTCGTCGGCGGGATCCTGGTCGCGGCCAGCAACGGCGCCCTGGGCTCGGTGGCGGCGGGGACGGCCGTGGGCAGCGGCGCGGTCCTGCGGCTGCAGGGCAGCGTCTCCTATGCGGCGCCCGAGCCCCTGGACCTGGCGGGGACCCTGGAAGGAATCACGGGCAGCAACACCTGGGCCGGACCGGTATCGCTGACGGGGCCGGCCACGTTGAGCGCGACACCGTTTGCGACGTTACACGTGGAAGGCTCCATCGGCGGGGCGGAGGGCGTGGTGATCTCCGGGGGCGGCGTGGTTTCCATCGGCGGAACGGGGAGCAGCAGCTACGCCGGCACCACCGCCGTCCATTCGGGGACCCTGAATCTCGGGCGCGGCACCGGGCCGGCCGTCCCGGGCGCGCTGGTAATCGGCGGGGAGGAGGCGGCCACCGCGCGGGTGGGGTGGATGAACCAGTTGGCGGCGACGAATCCCGTTCGGGTGCGGGAATTCGGCGTCCTGGATCTGAACAGCTTCGGGCTATTCAACCCGCTCGGGCAGCTTCGCTGGCGCGGCGGGGCCGTCAGTTCCGGGAACGGGCCCATGAATCTGGTCACCGACGTCGTCGCCGAAGCGTCGGCGGAGTCCGCGGGGCTGGCGGGCTTCGTGAGCCTGGGCGCGACCGACCGGGTGTTCCAAGTCGAAAATGGAGTGGCGGAGAACGACATGGTCGTGACGGCCATGCTGAACGCTGGAGGAATCCATAAAATGGGCGCCGGGCGTCTTTGGCTGGACACCAACAACAGCTTTGAGTCACCCATGCGGATCGCGGAGGGCGAGATCATATCGGGGGCGGATCAGGCGTTAGGGCTGGGCCCGGTGTTCCTGGGCGAGGGGAGCGCCGTCGCCGCGGGGCTCTACCTGGGCGGGAACAACCGGTTGACCAACAGCCTGGAAATCTCGGCGGGCGACCGGACCCTGGGCACGCTGTCCGGCGTCGCGACGGGGGCCTGGGCCGGGCCGGTGGCCCTGGCCGGGCCGCTGACGTTGAAGGCGGCCGCGGCCAGCCGGCTGGTGATCGAGCAGGGCGTGGCGGGCGCCGCGGGATCGGTGACGGTGACAGGCGGCGGCGTGGTGGAGTTGCACGGAGCCGGGACCTATACCGGCGGGGCCACCGTGATAGGCGGCACGTTACGGGCCTGCAGCGGCTCGGGATCGGCCACGGGCGATGGGGCGGTTCAAATCCAGGCCGGCGGCACATTGGGGGGGACGGGCTGCGTGCAGGGGCCCGTCACGCTGACCGTGGGCGCCACGTTGGACCCGGGTGGCTCGGCCGGCCTGCTGGCGATCAGCAACCGCGTCGCGCTGGGCGACGGCAGCCGGTTTAGGGTGGACGCGGACGGGGGCGGGTATGATGCCGTGGATCTCCGGCGGGGCGGGGCGCTCGATCTGGCGCCGGCCGCGCAACTGCTCGTGTCGGGAACGCTTTCGGGGACGGACACCTGCGCGATCGTTCGCGGGGCGACGCGGGTTGACGGGACCTTTTTGGGGCTGCCCTCCGGGACGGCGCTGCCGCCGCCCAACGAAAACTGGTTCATTCATTATACGCCCGCGGGCATCTACCTGGGCCGGAATCCCAATCCCCTGTGGTATTTCCGGGGATGGGCCCACGAGGGGCAGGCGCTGTTGAGTTGGCGGACGCCGGTCGAACTGGATGTCCTGGGCTATGACCTGTACCGCGACGAGGGCGGCGCGTGGGTGAAGGTCAACGTCGATCCGATCCCGCCGGGGGATCCGAACGGCGCGGCGTATGTGTTCGCGGACCCCGCGATGGGCCCCGGCATGTCGGGTCGCTACCGGCTGGTCGAGCTGCACGAAGGCGGCCTGTCGAACGAACTGGTGGACTGCACGCGCGAGTTCACGGAGCTGGCCTTCACGGCGGGCCCGCGGCCGGCCGGCGGCGGGCTGGAGCTACGGTGGCGAAGCCGCGAGGACGAGACGTACTGGCTGGAGCGGGCGGCCGATCCCGCGGGCGACTATGTCCCGGTGGCCGGCCCTCTGCCCGCGACGCCGGGGGAAAACACGTACACCAATCCGCCCGACGCCTTCCGCGGCTTCTATCGCGCGGTGATGCACCCGTAGGCCCGCCCGCGCCGAGGTCCGGATGCGGAGGATCGCTCACGCCTTTTTCTGGTCGAGCGCGTCGCGGACGGCCTGGGTCAGGGTGCGCTGGGTGAACGGCTTGGTGAGAAACTGGGCGCCCGTGATGCGGATGAGCCGTTCGGCCGTCTTCTGCGTGAACCCGGAGACCAGCAGCACGGGGATGCCGGGCTTGATCCGGTGAATCTCCCGGTACACGTCCTCGCCGTTGACGAAGGGCATGACGACGTCGAGCAGCACGAGGTCGATCTCCGCGTGGTGCTGCTTGAAATGCTCGATGGCTTCCTCCCCGCCGGGCGCGGCCCAGACCGTGTAGCCGGCGCGCTGGAGGATGCGCTGCGCGATGCTCAAGGCCAGCGGGTCGTCGTCCACCGCCAGGATGCGTTCCGTACCCGTGGGGCCGGGCCCTTCTTCCCCCGTGCCGGCGACCGGCATGGCCGGGGCCTCGACGGTCGGCAGGTAGAGCTTGAAGCAGGCGCCCCGGCCCGGCTCCGACTCCAGGGTGATCCACCCGCCCATGGCCCGTATGGCATGCCGGACCACGGTCAGCCCCATCCCCGTGGCCGCCTTGCGGGTGGTAAAAAAGGGCTCGAACACGCGGTCCCGGATCTCCGGCGGGATGCCCGCGCCGGTGTCCGAAACCGACACCACCAGGTACGATCCCGGGCGCCTCTCGGAATGCGCCTGGACCTCGGCGGCGTCCAGACGGACCGGCTCCACCCCGATCGTCAGCCGGCCGCCCTCCGGCATGGCGTCCCGCGCGTTCATGCAGAGATTGATCAGGGCCCGGTCCAGGACCGCCCGGTCGCCCCGCACGCGGGGCAAGGCCGTCTTTTCGGGGATGGTCAGGGTGATGGGCCGGGGCAGCGTCTTCTTCTGCAGGGCGACGATGTCGGCGAGGACCTCCTGGATATCGATCTCCTCCGCGATCGGGGTGGTGTGGCGGGCGACCGCCAGCAGGCGGGCCGTCAGGTCGTTCGCCGTCTGGGCGGCCTGCTGGATCCGCGCCACGTCGGCCTGGAGTTCCGGGCTGGGCATCTGGTCCCGGAGCAGGGAGGCATAGGCCATGATGATGGTCAGGAGGTTCTTGAACTCGTGGGCGATGCCGCCGGAGAGGTGCTCGACCAACTCCATCTGCTGCGCCTGCATCAGTTGCTTCACCAGCAGGCGCTCCCGGGTTACATCGCGGGCGACGAGGATGTCGGCCAGCGGGCGATTCCCGGAGTCCAGCAGCCGCGCGGCCCGAACGTCGAGCAGACGGGGCAGTCCGGCGGCCGGGCGGCTGGTCGCCTCGCCGGCCCACTGTCCATTCTTTTCCAGGGCCTCCAGGATGGCGTCGAACGACGCCTCGCCGTCCGGTTTCAGGTGCGGGGCCAGCGCCCGCAGTTCCCGCACGGCGCCGGGCGGCAGCCCCAGCAAGTGGTCCATCGAAGGCGTGGTGAAAAGGATCCGGCCGCGGCTATCGGCGATCAGGAGGCCGTCGTTGATGAAGTCCAGCGCCTCCGAGCTGCTTTGGTTGCGGTCAAGGGTCATGGGTGCCGGGCCCGCAAAGTGAGGAAGAGTTAACCCAGCACGGCGGCAAAGTCAAACACGCCGCGGGATGGACGCTTGCGGAGCCGGGGCGGTTGCCGTATGTATTCATCCCGGCGGCCGGACGCCGCCGGATCGGAGGCCCCAATGTGCGGCATCGTGGGATATGTCGGTCGCCGGGACGCCGTCCCGCTGCTGGTGGACGGCCTGAAGCGCCTCGAGTACCGGGGCTACGACTCCGCCGGCATCGCGGTGATGAGCGGGGGCCGGCTGGAGATCCGCAAGTGCGTGGGCCGTCTTGCCTCGCTCGAGGAGAGCCTGGCCCGGCAGCCCCTCGCCGGTGCCCCCGGCATCGGCCACACGCGCTGGGCCACGCACGGCGAGCCCTCCGAGATCAACTCCCATCCCCACACCGATTCCACCGGCCGGATCGCCGTCGTCCACAACGGCATCATCGAGAACTTCGAGTCGCTGCGCCAGGACCTGGAGAAGAAGGGGCACCCCTTCCGCTCCGAGACGGACACGGAGGTCGTCCCTCACCTGATCGAGCAGGAGTTGAGGGACGGGGCGCGCGACCTGCCCGAGGCGATCCGCCGCGCGCTGGCCAAGGCGCGCGGCGCGTACGCGCTGGGCATCCTCTCGCTCGACGAACCGGACACGATCTACGCCGCCCGCCTCGGCAGCCCGCTGATCGTCGGCGTGGGCGACGACGGGCAGTTCATCGCCAGCGACGTGCCCGCGATTCTCAACCAGACCCGCAAGGTCATCTACCTCGACGACGGCGAGTTGGCCATCCTGAAGGCCGGCGGCGTGCGCGTGATGAAGCTCGACGGCACGGAGGTCAAGCCCGACATCTGCGAGGTCAAGCTCCAGGCCGAGGCCGCCGAGCGGGCCGGGTTCGAGACCTTCATGCGCAAGGAGATCCACGAGCAGCCCCGCGTCCTGCGCTCGCTGCTGGACAAGCACACGAAGGGCGCCGCGGCGGTCGCCCTCCAGGACGTCGGCTTCGATGACGCGCAGTGGAGGGCCGTCCGGCGCATCATCATCATCAGTTGCGGCACGGCCTACTACGCCGGCAGCTACGGACGGCTCATCATCGAGGCGCTGACCGGCCTGCCGGTGGAGATCGAGCTCGGTAGCGAGTTCCGCTACCGGGACGCCAAGCTCACGCCCGACATGCTCGTCGTGTCCGTGTCGCAGTCCGGCGAGACGGCCGACACGCTGGCCTCGATCCGCAAGGCGCGCCGGGCGGGTTGCAAGGCGCTGGCCATCTGCAACACGCCGGGCAGCAGCCTGGCGCGCGAAAGCGACGTCGTCTTCCACACGGAGGCCGGCCCCGAGATCGGCGTGGCCTCGACCAAGGCCTACACGGCCCAGCTCATGGCCTTCGCGCTGCTCGCGATCCATCTCGGCCGCCTGCGCGGCGAGCTGACGGGGGAGCAGGAGGCCGAACTCGTGCGCGACCTGCACGCCGTGCCCGACGCGATCCACTACGTCCTCGCGCGCGGCGAGGAGATCCGCGCGATCGCCCAGAAACACTGCGACGGGCCCAGCGCCCTGTACCTGGGCCGGAAGTTCAATTACCCGACGGCGCTTGAAGGCGCCCTGAAAAACAAGGAGATCTCCTACCAGCACGCCGAGGGCTACGCCGCGGGCGAGATGAAGCACGGCCCGATCGCCCTGATCAACGAGTACCTGCCCGTCGTGTGCCTCTGCACGAAGACCCGCGACGAGGTCTACGAGAAGATGATCTCCAACATGAAGGAGGTCGAGGCGCGGCACGGCCGGATCATCGGCGTCGCCAACAACGGCGACGACACCGTCCTGAAGCTGGCCGAGGACATCATCTTCGTGCCGCAGGTCCGGGACGAGTTCTCGCCGATGGTCAACGTCGTCGCCCTGCAGTTGCTCGCCTACTTCGCCGCCCAGGCGCGCGGCACGGACATCGACAAGCCCCGCAACCTCGCCAAGAGCGTGACGGTGGAGTGACGCGCAGGGCCGGCTGTCTTTGTCCGCCGTGGCCAGTCGGGAGGGGCGGGGGCGCTCCGTTTTGGAATCTTGCTGGCCCCTCATTTTTCTGTGGAATCGGGCTCGCCTCGTTCCTTTCTTGCTGTGGAAGCCGCGCAGGGTTTCAAGCCATGCGACGCAGAAGAGAAAGGAGCGCATATGAGCACGGCCGTGGGCTGATGGGGGGCGGCAAGGGCCGGGCCGGAAATTCGGCCGCGGGCCCTTGTCGTCCCGGACCCGCCAAATTCAAATCAGCGCGAGCAAGGCGAGGCGACGCTGGGGGATCGCGATCCGCCCCGTGAGCGGGGCGCCGGCAGCGGCGACGCTCGACGCGTCAGGCGCGATGGCCGAACTCTTCGCAGGCGCGCCGGAGGGCATCGTCAAGATCGCGGCAGCGGTTGAATCCGCGCGAGGTAATGAGAGCGAGCGCCCGGCGGGCGGCATCCAGATCGGACATGCGCGCGGCCTGGATCAGTTGGCGCAGGTCAGCGGCGTCCTGCGGGCGGGTGCGGTCGTCGCGCGCGAGGACCTTGAGCGCAATGAGGTGGTGAAGCCGGGCGACCGGGACCGTGCAGAGGGGAAACACCGGCAAACGTTCCGCATCCCTGCATATCTCGTGTTCAATGCCCGAGGACGCAAACAGCAGGTCGAGCATCAGGCCCGCGGCCGGATCTTCCGCGGGCGCAAGACGAGCGGTCGCCAACCGATGCGTCGTTTCCTGTTCGACACTGGCCAGAGCCCTTTACCCCGCGGATTGAAGGTCGTAGACCATCGCTTCCGCAGTGGCATTGTCCGGAACCGCCAGGGCCAAGCCCACATCGCGGGTAAAACGCGGCTCCGTGCGGACGGAAACGGCAAGGCCGCCGACAAGGGCCCAAGGCTGGCCGCGCTCATCGAACAAGGCCGCGACCCGCGCAAGGACCTCTTCGAGCCTCGTCATGGCGCTCCTGTTCGAACACGAACGGAGCCGGCCACATCTCCCGGAACCGGCTCATCTTGACGGCAGAGCCAGCGTCCAAACCTGGCGGAGATTTCCATCTCACTCTCCCGCGAGTGGCGCCGGCGGAGGTTCTGGCGCATGAGCGCCAGGCCGACATCCACCAGCACGGCCACCGTCGCCGCGTTGCTCGCGTATCCACCCCTGCCATCCATACCCGCATAATAACATGGAAGCCTGCCGCTTTCAATGCTTTAGCCACAGCCCGAAGGGAGACGCCGGGAGCGCAATTCAAGCGTAACCTGTCTTATACCAGGTACGGGTGAGAGGCGGTACGAACGGCGTCGCAAGCTTGCCCGCCGTAGCCCTTGCGCGAAGGCGGGAGCTCCGCCCTCCAGTGGCAGGAATCATGGAGGGGCGAGCTCCTGCGAGCCCGAAATCTACCCGCATTCACCCGGATTTGGTATCAGTCCGGCTTGTACGGGGGGCGGTGTTCCGCGACACGGGCCGCGGGGACCTCGGGCTCGCGAACAAAGACGCCGTGCGAGTAGGAGTGCTCGTCGGCCGGATTCGTGATTTGCGCCTGTTCCAGCCATTGATCCCAACAGGCGAAGAGTTCCTCCTCGGACAGATGGCGCAGATCGAGGTCTTCTTCGCTCAAGAACTCGTCTCGCGGGCCTTTCATGGAGGCCCCCCTGCCGGCTCATAGGGGAGAACGCCTTCCGCCCGTGCCGCCATGACCTCGTGGGCCTCCCGGAGGGGCAAGCCGGCGATTTTCTCCGCCACGCCCGGCCAGAGGCGCGCCCACGGTTCGGCGGCCTGCATGTAGCGCTGGAGGCGTTTCTCGTTGGCATGCATCAATGCCCTTCGCTCGGCATCCAGGGCGGCCTCGAGCTCTTCGCCGCCGCGCGTCGCCGCCGCCAGCGCCGGCCGGCGCGGGGCGAGTTCTCGAAAGAGCGCCGGGTGTTCGGCGGCCAGGGTCAGGATGTCGCGCGCGCTCCGGGAAACCAGTAGCTGGTCCGCCGGATCGGCCAGCAACCGGGCCAGTTCCCCGATGACGGCGTAGTCCTTCTCCCTGTTTGTTTTCTTCAGTTCCGCCAGATCGCGCGCCTTCACGAACGGGATGTCCCGGCCCTCCTGCTCGCGCCATAGAGCCTCCAGGTTCTCGGGAGACAGTCGCGGGGGGCGGGTCACGAAATCGGTTCGAACGCGCAGGGGGCCCTGGCGGAACTCGAAATGCGAGCTCCAGCCGCCGCGCAACCAGCGGAGATCCATCGGGGCCCCGAAGCGATACCGGCCTCCCCGCTCGGCCAGGACGGCCAATACGTGGCGCAAGGCCTCGTCCTCCTCGCGGAGTATCCAGTCGCCGTCCTTGCTCATGATGGCCAGCCGATGCAGCACGACGGCCTGTCCGCTGCTCAACACCGCCCGCAGCCGGCCGTCGTTGAAGGCGCGTGTAAGTTCCACGTAGATGCTCATACCGGTCACACTGTAGCAGCCAACCCGGCGCGCGACCAGCGCGGGATGCCTGGGCCTGCTTTCGGCCAGGACTGATTCATGAGAACGGTGAATCCTCGATCCGTGAAGGGAATGCGATTTTTCTCAATGGGACTCACCTCGCGAAACGTGGGGGTCCGGAATCCGCGGAGCCAACGGCCCCGCGACCGGGGGCGGTCGCGGGCTACGCCGAGTACCGCATCCGCGGCGTCCGTGTAGCGCGGCCTCGCCCTCGAGGCCCGCGCATGCCCTGGTGTGCGCGCGCCTTGTTCTTCCATGGTTGAAACGGGTTACGATCCTTTATGAATCAGTCCTGGCTTTCGGCGGCCGGAACCGACCGCGCTCCACCCCTCGGGGCGTGGGCCTCCGCCGCCGGATATCCGGCTTTCAGAAAGTGCTGGCCAGGCGACGGGGCGGGGCATATAAAGATCGGAATGAGGTCGCGCCCCGGGAGAGGGCGGCATCCCGAAAGGACGGATGCGAAGAACGTCGTGCCAGGGATGGGCTTTTGTGTGTCTGCTGCTCTCGTGGTCTGCCCAGGCCCAGTGGCGAACACAATCGGTTGACCTGCAGCCCGGCTGGAACGCCGTCTATCTCGAAGTCCAACCGGAGCCGCGGCTGCTGGACGAGGTGTTCACGAACCGGGCGGTCGAGAGCGTGTGGAAGTGGGACCGGCGGTTCAGCCACATCGAGTTCACGACCGACCCCTACACGCTGGAGCCCGAGGATCCCCACTGGCTGGTCTGGCTGCCGGCGGACGATGCGCGCCGGTTCCTGTCGCGGCTGTTCACGCTGCAAGGGGGGCAGGCCTACCTGGTGAAGGTGCCGACCAACGCGGCGGGGTACACGCTGCCGGTCAAGGGCCGCGTGATCGTGCCGTTAACGGACTGGTACGCGCATGGCCTGAACCTGGTGGGGTTCCCGGTGCACCCGAACAACCCGCCGACGTTTTCGTCCTTCTTCGCCTTCACGGAGGAGGTGGACACGACGCGGGGGGTGAACAACAAGCTGTTCAGCATCAACAGCGCGGGGCGGGGGGTGACGATCGTGCAGCCGAACCGGGAGACGGTGGCGGCGGGAAAGGCGTACTGGGTCGGGTGCGACAGCGATCCGAAGTATGCCGGCCCGCTGGTCGCGGCGCCGTCCGGGGTGGGCGCGGTGGATTTCGGGTCGCACGTGGTGCAGCAGGAGTTGACGATCCGGAACCTCGGGCCGACCTCGATGGCGGTGCGGGTGACACAGGAGGCGTCGGAGGAAGAGACGGAGGGGTTCCCGGAACTGGCCGGGCCGGTGCCGCTTTCGTATCAGGCCCGCAACGCGAGCAACCAGTGGGAATGGGTCGAATTTCCCGTGGGCGGGCTGTCGCAAGCCGTGGCGGCGGGCGGGGCGTGGACGATCTACCTCGGGGTGCGACGCCAGGATTTTGCGCCGTACGTGCCGGTGGGGACGAACGGGGCGCTGTACCAAAGCCTTCTCAAGGTTGAAGACACGGCGCAGAGCCTGCTGGTGCGGGTGCCGGTGACGGCGGAGAAGCCGGCCGGCCTGCTG
>JAGNIJ010000036.1 GCA_018001225.1 Kiritimatiellia bacterium
CCCGGCGTCCACGGCTACAACGTAGGCCGCGAGATTCGCAAAACGCATGCCGCCGTGCCCGTCGTTATGCGCACGACCAAGGGCGAGGAGATCGACAAGGTCGTCGGGCTCGAACTGGGCGCGGATGACTACATCACCAAGCCCTTCGGCGTGCGCGAACTGCTGGCCCGGATCGCGGCCGTCCTGCGCCGCTCGCGCCGGAACGAACCGGCGCCGGAGCCGGCCGCCGCCTTGCCGGACGTGCTGCGCTTCGGGGACGTCGAGGTGCACCGGAAGAAATTCACCGCGGCCCGCGGAAAAAAGGTCCGCGCGCTCACGGCCCGCGAGGTGAAGCTGGTCGAGTATTTCCACGCGCATCCCGGCGAGGTCCTGGGCCGCGACGCCATCCTGAACGCCGTGTGGGGAATGGATTACCTCGGCACGACGCGCACGCTGGACCAGCATATCGCCCAGCTGCGGAAGAAGATCGAGAAAGATCCCGCGCGCCCGGCGATCATCCTGACCGTCCACGGCGCGGGCTATCGCTACAACGCGTGAACCGGAACCGCGGCGCTCCCCGCCTCCTTGACACGGCGGCGGGGTTCGAGCGACAGTCAGGGCATGAGCGCGTCACGGCCGATGCTGGTGGGCATGCTGCATGTCCCCATCAACACGATCCTGGCCTCGCCGCCCGCGCACCGCGAGGCGCTGGGCCTGCCCGTTGCCGCGCCGCGGGATTGGGAACTCCTGGGGACGCTTGACCCGTTGCCGTCGTTCCCCGGACTGGCGCTGTCGGAAGACGAAATGAGCGCCGGGGCGCAGCGCGCCCGGGCCCTGTCGTTTTTCCCGTTCCTTGAGGACCGGGTGCTCTCCGAGGCGGCGGTGTATGCCCGGCACGGGTTCCCGGCCTTGATGCTGGAGAATGTCGCCGGACCCTATTTCGTCCGGGGCGGCCAGCCGCCCGCCCTCTTCTGGGTCATGCAGGCGCTGGCCGAGCGGGTGCGCCACGAGCATCCGGAGGCGACGATCGGCCTCCAGGTGCTGGCCTTTTCCGACGATTGGGCGATGGATATCGCGTGCCGGTGCGGCCTGGATTTCATCCGCTGCGAAAGCGCGCTGTTCGAGGGGGTCCGTCCCGAGGGCCGTACGCCCAACAGGGGGAACCTGGCGCAGCTCTACATGGCCCGCCAGCAGATCCTGGCGCGGCAGGGCGGCGGGGGCGCCGGGCCGCGCGTTTGTGTGGACGTGCAGAAGAAGCACACGGTGTTTCCGGCCGAGTTGGGCACGCTCGATCCGTGGCTGGACAACATCCTCTTTCAGAAACTCGAAGGCGTGATCATCACCGGGAAGGCCACGGGGAGCGAGGCGGCGGAGCAGGACTTGCGCCGGGCCCGCGAGGCGATCGAGCGGGTGAAGGAGACCACCGCGCGGACCCTCGGCCGGGCCTGGGCGCCGTGGCTGCTCGTCGGTTCGGGCGTGACGATCGAGAACCTGCCGCGGTGCGCCCGGTACGCCGACGGGCTGATCGTCGGCTCCTCGCTCAAGCGGGGCGGCTATTGGGAAAACCCGCTGGACGAGGAGCGGGTGCAGAAGCTGGCCGAGACTTTTCGGCCGTAGGGGCGTCGCTTGCGGCGCCCGGCTTGCGCGGGGGCCTTCTTGAGGTATTTTCCCTCAAAAGGAGGGCGGAATGAAGAAGATCCTCAAATATCTGTTCATCACCTCGGACGACGCGAACCTTGGCCTGCTGATCCTCCGCGTGTTCATCGGCGCGGCGATGCTGACGCACGGCATCCCGAAGATCACGGGCGGGCCGCAGTTCTGGGAAGGCGTGGGCGGCGTCATGACAAAGATCGGCGTGCCCGGCCCGGCGGTGTTCTGGGGCTTCATGGCCGCCGTCGCGGAGAGCGTGGGCGCCGCGCTGCTCCTGCTCGGGGCGTTCACCACGATCGCCTCCTTCCTGCTCGTCTTCACCATGAGCGTCGCCGCCTTCGTGGCGCACGCCGCGGACCCGTTCGACGTCAAGGAGAAGGCGCTGCTCTTCCTGTTTGCCGCGCTCCTTTTCCTGCTTAAGGGCGCGGGCCGCTGGTCGGTGGACCGGCTGATCCGGCGCTCCGCCTGATCACGGCGACTGCCCCCGCCGCCCGTCCCGGCCTGATACCTAGACCCTCTAGGTATCAGGGCGCGGGCGCGCGGCGTCGGTGGACGCGGGGCGGCCGGTCGAAAATGAACGGTGAACACCCCGCGGCGGATCGGGTATACATGGGCCATGTTTGAAATCCGATGTATTCGGGCCGCATGCAGGATCGCGCCCCTGCTGGTCTGGCTGGCCGGCGCGCGTCTCGCGCCGGCCGGGTACGAGGATTTCGTCAATTACCCCGCGACCGGCACCTCTTATGCCAGCGGCACGTTTCTCGGCCGTGACGGATCCACCTGGTCTTATGCCCAATGCCGGGGCGACCGCGTCATTACGGCGCCATCGCCCTGCATGAACAAGGAAACCACGGCCGCGAACATCACCTCGGGATCGATCGCGGGAGGCTGCGGCGCGCTGACGTTCGAGTGGCGGATGGGATACAGCGCCACAAACGCGAACGGCACCAACGTCTGCTTCGACGTCACGGTCAACGGCGCGCTGGTCAGCACGGTCCGGTTGGGCGTCCCGGGCATCACGTACACGAGCAGTCCGGTCACGGTGGATCAGGCCGGGAATTTTATCCTGAAGTTCGCCCAGCACAACGCGACGGCAAAACAGGTGATCATCGACAACATCGCGTGGACCCCGTACGGGGGCGGCGGAACGAATCCCCCGGAACTCATCCTGACGCCTCCGGCGACCAGCGTGGTGATGTCCGCCACCAATCTCCTGGAGGTGGACGTCGGCGCGACGGAGCCGGATGCCGACGAACTCCGCCTGTGGGCGACGGGTCTGCCGGCGGGCGCGACGTTCGCCGGCGCGACCGGGGCGGCGCCGCTGGCCTGCACGTTTTCCTGGACACCGGCCCTGGTGCAGACCGGGAGCCACACGGTCGTCTTCCATGCCGGGGACAAGGACGGCACCAACCAGCAGGCCCTCGCCGTCCTGGTGCTTTCCAACAAGCCCTACTACTACGGCACTGAAGCGCTGGCCGGCCCGGAGCTGCGGGCGGCCCTGCACGAGATCGTGTCGACCGGCTCGCGCCAGCTCACCGACGACCAGGAGAACACCGCGATGAAGGACCTGGACACCGACCCGGCCAACACGAACAACATCATCTGCCTGTACCGCCGGGTGCCGATCGCCAAGAGCCTCTACAACGACAACGACGGTTGGAACAAGGAGCACGCATGGCCGGAGTCGCGCGGGTTGGGCGGCGACGGGCCTGATCAGAACGATGTGCACAACCTGTTCGCCGCCGACGCGGACGTCAACGCGATGCGTGGCAACCTCTATTTCGACGAGAGCAACCCGGCCGATCCGTCCTACCGAAATCCAGCGACAAACACGGCGCCGCAGACCAGCCTGGACAGCGACTCATGGGAGCCCCCCGACGAGGTCAAGGGCGACATCGCCCGCGCGCTCTTCTACATGGACGTCCGTTATGACGGGCTGGAAGCGAATACCGAGGACATCCAGTTGCAGGACGCCTTGAGCGATCCGGCCGAGCGCCGCATGGGCGTCCTGACGACGCTCCGGGCGTGGCACGAGGCCGACCCGCCGAGCCTCGCGGAAAGCAACCGGAACGAAAAAATCTACGCGACATATCAGTACAACCGCAACCCGTTCATTGATCACCCGGAATGGGTGGCCTCGATTTTCGATCCCGAGACCACGCCGCCGGTGCTCCAGCCGATCGGCGTCCAGACCGGCGGGGTGGGGGCCTGGCTCCGGTTCGAGGCCCGCGCGACCGCCACGCAGAACGACCCGGTGACCCTCACCGTCAGCAACGGGCCAGCCGGGTCGGCGCTGTACGCCACGAACACGGCCGGCACTTTTTCCTGGATGCCCGACGCGGTCGGCATCTGGACGGTGCGGGTCTACGCCGCCGACAACGACGGAGCGGATTTCGTGGCCGTCCCGATGACGATTCTCGTGGACCAGGACGGCGACGGGCTGCCGAGCTGGTGGGAGCAGCTGTACTTCGACGGCGGCACGAACGCCACGCCTTCGCAGGACTCGGACGGCGATTTCTTCAGCAATCTCCAGGAATGGATCGCCGGCTCGCACCCGCGGGACAGCAACTCCTTCCTCGCGGCGGAAGTGACGTGGCAAGGCGGCGCGCTGCGCGTGTCCGGCGACGACGTGAGCACCGGGAGGGTCTACACGCTGGAGCGCGCCGCCGTCCTCGCAGACGGCGCGCCGTGGGAACCCGTCGGCGCCACGAATGACCTCCAGGGCGGCGCGGTCCTGTTCGACCTTTCCCCGACGCAGGGCGGCGCGCACTACCGGATCCGGGCGGAAAGGCCCTGATCAGGGGCGCACGGCCGGGACGGCCGTGTCACGCCGATTTAGGCCAGGGCCTCCAGCCGCGCCGCCGCGTCTTCCCACTCCGCCGTCACCCGCGCGAGGTCTTCGACGACGTACTGCAGTTCGCGGTTCACGGCCACGGCGCGGCCGGGGTTCTGGTACGTGGCGGGGTCCTCCAACTCGGCGGTCAGCACGGCCTGCCGGGCCTCCAGCCGCACGATGTCCGCCTCGAGGTCGTTCACGATTTTCTCCAGCTTCCGCTTCTCGCGCGAGCGCGCCTGCCGGGCCTCGGCCTCGAGCCGCTTGCGCGCCTTCTCCTCCGACGGCGCCGCGGGCTTCGTTGCTCCCGTCCCGGCGGCCGCCCGCGCGGCGGTCTTGTCCAGGTAGTACTGGTAATCGCCGTGGTACAGCGTCAGCCGGCCCGCGTCCACGTGCAGGACCTGGCGGGCGAGGCGGCGGATGAAGTAGACGTCGTGGCTGATGAAGATCAGCGTGCCTTCGTACGGCTCCAGGGCCCGGACCAGCGCCTCGACGCTGGAGAGATCGAGGTGCGTGGTCGGCTCGTCCATCAGCAGCAGGTTCGGCGGGTCGAGCAGCAGCTTCACCAGCGCCAGCCGGCTCTTCTCCCCGCCGCTCAACACGGAAACCGTTTTGAAGACGTCGTCGCCGGTGAACAGGAACGACCCGAGCACGGTTCGCGCGAATTCCTCCGTCAGCGCCCGCGGCGTGTCGAGGGCCTCGGCGAGCACGGTGCGGTCCGGCTGGAGCATCTCGACGCGGTGCTGGGCGTAGTAGCCGGCCTTGACGTGGAGCCCGAGCTCGCGCGCGCCGGACTGGACCGGCAGCACGCCCGCGAGGAGCTTGAGCAGGGTGGACTTGCCCGCGCCGTTCGGGCCGACGAGCACGAGCCGCTGCCCGCGCTCGGCCTCGAAATGCACTCCGCGGTAGACCACGTTCTCGCCGTAGGCGTGGTGGATGTCCCGCAGCGCGATGACCCGGTGCCCGCTGCGCGCGGGCTGGGGAAACCGGAACTTGATCGCCCGGCGGTCGCTGGTCGGCGCTTCGATCTTGTCCATGCGCTCGATCTGCTTGAGTTTCGATTGCGCCTGCGAGGCCTTGGTGTTCTTGGCGCGGAACCGGTCGGCGAATTCCTGCAGCTGCTTGATCTTGCGCTGCTGGGTCTTGAACGCGGCGAGCTGCTGCTCGTCCTGGGCCTCGCGCTGGCGGAGGTAATCGTCGTAATTGCCGCGGTAGCGGACCAGGCGGCGCTGGCGGATCTCGACGATGCTCCCGACGACCTGGTCCAGGAAGTCGCGGTCGTGCGAGATCAGGAGGATCGCGCCCGGGTAGGCCTTCAGGTAGCCCTGGAACCACTGCAGGGTCTCGAGGTCGAGGTGGTTGGTCGGCTCGTCAAGCATGAGCAGGTCGGGCTGCTGGACGAGCAGCCGCGCGAGGTGCGCACGCATGATCCAGCCGCCGCTCATCTCCCGCAGCGGACGGTCGAAGTCCCGCTCGCGGAAGGCCAGGCCGTGGAGGATGGTCTTCGCCCGGGGCTCGAGCCGGTAGCCGCCCAGCGCGTCGAAGCGCGCCTGGACCTCGTGAAAATCGTGGGACTCGGTGTTGTGCCCCGCCTCGAACTCCTGGATCCGGCGTCGCAGTTCCACGATTTCTGGCGAGATCGCCGTGGCGAGTTGCAGGACGGTCTCGTCGCCGGCCGGCGCGGTTTCCTGGGGCAGGTGCCCGACGGTGAGCCCGCGGTCCAGCGTGACCTCGCCGGCATCCGGCGAATCATGTCCCAGGATGAGCGAGAACAGCGTGGACTTGCCGGATCCGTTGGGCCCGACCAGCCCGATCCGGTCCCCGGGCCCGACCTGGAGCGAGGCGTCCTCGAACAGGACGCCCGGGCCGTAGGCCTTGGACATGCCGGTTATCGTCAACATGGGAGGCAAACGGTACGGCATCGGCGCCGCGGAGTCAGCGACGAATTCGCGGGCGGCCTCCTCCACCTTCTTGCCGATCTGACACTTCCATGCCGGCGTGACGGGGACGTGCGCCCTGACGGGCGTGCTGCAAACCTACTGCCCGTAGCTCGGCCGTAAGGCCGCCGAGTTTCATCTGTGAATGATCCGGCGATCGCCGGGAGCGAACTGGACCCGTTCTTGCCGCGCGGCCCCGGCGCGCCCGTCTTTGGCCTTGCTCGCCCTGTTGGTCGGCGTTAGCGTTGCGGCCGGCGTTAAGCCGCATCATGAGAAACACCACGAGCGTCGCGCGCCCGATATCGCGGCACAGCGAGGAAAGCCTGCGGATGGCCCTGGAGGCCGCCGATATGGTCACCTGGGAATGGGACTTGCGCACGGGCGCCATCCGGTATTCCGAGAACGTGGCCGATCTGGCCCGGGGCGAGGATATCGAGCGCTTCAACTCGGATGCCGGGTTGCTGCGGGTCATTCACCCGGCCGACCGGGGCCGGTTGGCCCGGGCCCTCAAGCGGACGCGGACGGAGGGGTGCCCTTTCGAGTGCGAGTACAGGGTGCGCATGCTGGACGGCCGCTTTCACTGGATCCTCGGCAAGGGGAAGACCGTGTTGGTTCAGAAGGGGCGTCCCGTCCGGGTCCTCGGCATTTCCCAGGACATCACGGTGCGCAAGCAGGCGGAGGAGGAACTCCAGCGGCGGTCGAGCCAGTTGGCCAAGTTGGCGTCGGAACTCGCCCTCGTCGAGCACCGGGAGCGGCGGCGTCTCGCGGAGATCATCCACGAAGACCTGCAACAAAGCCTTGTCGCCGCCTCGCTGGAGGCCGAGGCGGTAGCCGTCGATTCCCGTGCCGCGGTGCGCCGGCGGGGAAGGGCGCTGCTCGGCATCCTGTCCGAAGCCCGGGCGATTACCCGCGGCATGACGCAAAGACTGGCCCCGCCGGTTTCCCTGCGCGATAACCTGCCGGCCGCCTTCGACTGGCTGGCCCGGCACATGCTTACGCGGCACAAGCTTGCCGTGACCACGCGGATGGATGCCTCGGTCAAGCAAGCGCCGGAATCGTTCGGCGTGTTGCTCTTCACCGCCGCCCGCGAGCTGCTCCTCAACGTGGTCAAGCACGCCGGGCGGCGCTCGGCTCGGATCGCGCTGCGGCGGCAGGCGGGCGCCCTCGTCCTCGAAGTCACGGACAAGGGCAAGGGCATTCGCCTGCACGCCGGGCGCCGGCGGGGGGCGATGCCGGGGTTTGGCCTCTTTAGCATTCGCGAGCGCGCCGAATTGCTGGGCGGCACGCTGACCGTCGAGCCGGCCGCCGGCCGGGGGACGCGCGTCGTCCTGTCGCTCCCCCTTCCGCGCGAGAAGAATCCGCCGCGGGCAAGCCGCACCCCCGGCGCCCGCCACCGTCGGCCCCCGCCCGCGGCGTCCGGGAAACTCATCCGGTTGGTGGTCGCGGACGACCACCGCACCATGCGCAAGGGGATTATCAGCTTTCTACGCGGGGAACGCGGGTTCCAGGTCGTCGGCGAGGCGGACAACGGGAAGCAGGCGGTCGCCCGGGTGAGGCAACTCCGTCCGGACGTGGTTCTCATGGATGTGCGCATGCCGGTCATGGACGGCATCGAAGCCGCGAGGATCATCACGACCCGGTGGCCGGAGGTCAAGGTGGTCGGGCTTTCGATGTACGAGGAGGCCTCCGTCGCGCGCCGGATGCGGGCGGCCGGCGCCGCGGCTTTCGTGCCGAAATCCGCGGCGCCGGGGAACTTGATCCGGGCCATCCGGTCCTGCGCCGCCCGCCGGGCTCCCGCCCGTGACGGAAAGGATGGATTTTCCGGACGGAATCCCCTTTAATAACGCCCGGCGAAAAGAGGAGGGTTTACCATGACGGCTTTTTTCGACGCCCTGACCGCTCTGGAGAAATTCTACGCGGCCTGCGCCCTGTTCGGCGCGCTGCTGTTCATCGTCCGCACCATCCTGATGTTTCTCGGCCATGACGACGGCGTGGACATGGACCATCCCGGCGACGTGTCCGGCGACGCCGACGCGAGCTTCAAGGCGCTTTCGCTCCAGGGCCTGACCGCGTTCTTCATGATGTTCGGCCTGGTGGCGCTGGCGGTGTCCAAGCAGGGCGGCGCGCACAACCTGTGGGCCGTGCTGGCGGGACTGGCCGCGGGGCTGTTCACGGTCTGGCTGATCGGCCGCATCTTCGTCGGCATGAAGAAGCTCCAGGCCGACGGCACCCTGCGCATCGAGTCCGCCGTGGGGCAGGAGGGCGACGTGTATCTTCCCCTCGCGCCCGGCAAGAGCGGCCAGGTCCGCGTCGCGGTCCAGGGGCAGCTGCGCGTGTTCGATGCCGTGACGGAAGGGAGCGCCGAGCTGAAGACGGGAACCCGGATCCGGGTGGCCCGGGTGACCGGCGGGAATGTCCTGGTGGTCGAGAAGATCTAGAAGAAACCAAGGGAGGGTACGCCCATGCTGCCGATCGTCGTCCTCGCATTCGTGATCCTGATCGTATCGACCATCATGTTCCTCGCGGCGCGCTACAAGCGCTGCCCGTCCGACCGGATCCTCGTGATCTACGGCAAGGTCGCGGACAACCGCTCGGCGCGCTGCATGCACGGCGGCGGCACGCTCGTCTGGCCGCTGATCCAGGACTACGCGTTCTTGAGCCTGACGCCGATGACCATCAGCATCCCGCTCCAGAACGCCCTCTCCCAGCAGAACATCCGCATCAACGTGCCCAGCACGTTCACCGTCGGCATCAGCGTGGACCCGAACATCATGCTCAACGCCGCCGAGCGCCTGCTCGGGCTGGAGAGCGGCGACATCGAGGCGATGGCCAAGGAAATCATCTTCGGCCAGTTGCGCCTGACCGTCGCCTCGCTGACCATCGAGCAGATCAACCAGGACCGCGAAAGTTTCCTGGAATCCATCCGCAAGAACGTCGAGCCGGAATTGAACAAGATCGGCCTCTACCTGATCAACGTCAACATCACCGACATCACGGACGAGTCGCTCTACATCGAGAGCATCGGCAAGAAGGCGGCCGCGGAGGCCGTCAACAAGGCGCGCGTGGACGTGGCCGAGCAGGACAAGGTGGGCGCCATCGGGCAGGCCGAGGCGAACCGCGAGCAGACCGTGCGCGTGGCGGAGAACGTCGCCGCCGCCGAGAAGGGCAAGAAGAAGGCGGAGGCCGACCAGCGCATCTACGTGCAGGGCCAGGAGGCCCAGGCCGTCGGCGGCGAGAACACCGCCAAGGCGGACATCGCGGATTCCAACGCCCTGCTGGCCGTGAAGCAGGCCGCCGCGATGCAGAAGGCCGAGGTGGCCCGGCGCGAGGCCCAGGTCCAGATCCAGAAGGCCCAGTACCTGGCCGAGCAGGAGCGCCTGAACGCCGAGCTGGTCGTCCAGCGCGAGATCGAGAAGCGCAACATCGAGATCATGGCCGAGGCCGAGGCCGAGCGCATCCGCCGCGAGGCGAAGGGCCAGGCCGACGGCGTGCTGCTGAAGTACGAGGCCGAGGCCAAGGGCGTCCGGCAGGTGCTCGACAGCAAGGCCGCCGGGTACAACGCGCTGGTCAAGAGCTGCAACGGCGACGCCAAGGCCGCCGCGACGTTCCTCATGGTGGAAAAGATCGAGCAGGTCGTCGCCCGCCAGGTCGAGGCGATCCGCAACCTGAAGATCGACAAGATCACCGTCTGGGACTCCGCGGGCGGCGGGGAGAAGGGGTCGTCCACCGCGAACTTCGTGTCCAGCCTGATCAAGAGCGTCCCGCCGCTCCAGGACGTCGCGTCCATGGCCGGCGTGGAGCTGCCCGAGTACCTCGGCCGCATGACCGAGGACAAGGCGAAGAAGCCGGCCGCGAAGCCCGCGGGCGACGCCGGCTGACCCGGCCCCGGCGGCTACATAGTCGGTTCGCTTCGGACCGCTGGGGGGATATGAAGAGCGCGTACGAAAGCTTCCAGGACGAACTGAACCGGCTGGTCGCCGCGTTCGAGAAAGGCTTCCAGGCCTTCACCGCGCCGGACTACTCCGAGGCCCGCTGCCGCGAGGACTTCCTCAACCCCCTGTTCCGCGCCCTTGGTTGGGACCTGGCGAACCGGCGCGGGCTGGTCCAGAGCCAGCGCGAGGTGGAGATCGAAAGCCGCACCGACGTCGCCGGGCGCGCCAAGCGGGCGGACTACCTCTTCCGTGCCGACGGCCGCGAGCGCTTCGTCTGCGAGGCCAAGAAGCCCCGCGAGGTCCTGGGCGACCGCTACGCCTTCCAGGCCAAGCGCTACGCCTGGAACAAGGGCCTGCCGCTCGCCGTCCTGACGGACTTCGAGGACCTCAAGGTCTACGTCGTCGGCGGCCGCCCCCGGCCCGACCGCCCCGACGACGGGCTCTGGAAAACCTGGAACTTCCGGCAGTTTCCCCTGTGCGCCCGCGAAATCTGGGACCTGCTCTCCCGCGAGCGCGTCGTCGCCGGCGGCATCGAGGCGCTGCTCGACAGCCTGCCCAGGGCCAAGCCGGTCAAGGGCAAGGCGCGCCAGCCGTGGCTGATCCGTCCGGAGCGCACCAAGGCCCTCGACCAGGACTTCCTCGAATACCTCGACGAGCAGCGCCTTTCCCTGGCCCGGGACATCCTGGCCAACAACACGCGCGAGGACCTGCTCGCGGAAGGCCGGCTGAACGAGGCCGTCCAGCACATCCTCGACCGGCTCCTTTTCCTGCGCATCTGCGAGGATCGCGACATCGACACCGGGCTGCGGCTGGCGAAGATCGTCGAGACCTGGCGCCGCGCGTACGGCCACGAGGACCGCCGCCGCCCGAAGCAGGGCCATTTCTTCCGCGAAGAGAGCGCCGCGTACCGCGCCGCGCCGCCGCCCGACTCGCTCTGGGCCGCCGTGGTCGGCCACCTCCAGGCCCTGGACCGCCGCCCGCCGGGCAACATGCCGCATTTCAACGGCAACCTGTTCAAGCCGCACTTCAGCGAGGCCCTGCGCGTCGGCGACCAGTGGCTCTGCGACTTCATCGAGGACTTGAGCGACGACGAGTCGCCCTACCTCTTCAACGTCATCCCCGTCGAAATCCTCGGCAGCGTCTACGAGCGGTTCCTCGGCAAGGTCATCCGGCCCAGCGGCCGCGGCGTGGCGGCGGACGAGAAGCCCGAGGTCCGCAAGGCCGGCGGCGTCTATTACACCCCGCGTTACATCGTGGACTACATCGTCGAGCAGACCGTCGGAAAACAGCTCGACGACATCGCGGGCGGCGAAAAGACCTACGCCGCCTTCGACAAAAAAACCCGCGCCCTGAAGATCCTCGATCCCGCCTGCGGGTCCGGCAGCTTCCTGCTGCGCGCCTTCGAGCGCGTGGGCGAACATTACCAGCGGCGGCTCACGGAGCAGGCCGGGGACCGCAAGCCCGACCGGTGCTGGACCGACCCCGCCACGGGCGACGTCCATTTGACCGTCGACCTCAAGCGGCAGATCCTGCGGAACAATATTTTCGGCGTCGACCTCGATGCTCAAGCCGTCGAGGTCACCCAGCTCTCCCTCTACCTCAAGATGCTCGAAGGCGAGGACCGCGCCACAATCAAACAGCAGCGCGAACTGTTCCGCGACGACACCGCCCTCCTCCCGCCGCTGGAGGACAACATCAAGCACGGGAACTCGCTGATCGCCTCCGACTTCTCCCTCGTGCCCGACGACTTAACGCGCGTCCACGCCTTCGACTGGGACATCCAGTTCGCCGATATCATGAAGGCCGGCGGCTTCGACGCCGTGATCGGAAATCCGCCGTACATACTTCTTCAAGATGATTTTCGTGACGACCAGCAGCTTGAGTATTTTCGGCGAACCTACGAGGGGGCATCCTTTAAGCTCGACACCTATCACTTATTCATTGAGCGCGGCATCCGCCTCTGCCGAAAGTCAGGGCGTATTTCGTTCATCACCCCTTCAAACTTCCTCACCAACAATCACCTCGATGGCTTGCGAAGGGTAATTTTGAAAGCTACCCAGCCTGAAGAAATCGTGGTCGTCGAAGGCGGAGTTTTTTCAGGTGTCAGCGTGGACAATGCCGTTTTCGTTTTTCGAGGTGACGGTCCTGCGGTCGCTCCATTCCCGATGACAAGGGCTGTAGCGGAGGGCAAAGGACTCAAGCCGACTGGCGAGGGCAAGGTCGAGCCGCGGAGAGTCATGGCCGAATCTCGCGCCCTATTCACTTCCGGAATACATACGCCCGATAGCGAACTGTGGGATCGGCTGTCCTCGCGTTTTCCACAGTTGGGAAGCTTTGCGGATGTTAATTTTGGCAAGCAACTTCGCGACCGCTCAAAGTTCACAAACGATGTAATTGAAGTTGCAGGACCTAGATCAATTCCGCGAACTCATGTTGCCTGCGTCACAGGGAAGGATGTCGAGCGTTACCTGCTTACATGGTCGAAGTTGGCTTGCCTGAACGACACGATTGCGCAATCTGGCGGTTGCTGGGATGAATCCAAACACAAAGCCAAAGGGAAGCTGCTCACGCGCCAGATTGGTCAGTTCCCAACGTTCGCGATGGACCCGAGCGGATACCACTGTCTGAACACTATTTTCATGGTAACGCTGCGAGACGGGGCAGCGATCAAGCCCGCCTTTCTGCTAGGCATCCTGAATTCAAAACTGCTTCGCCGTCTTTGGGTTGGCAGATTCTACGACCAGCGCAAAACGTTTCCGAAAATCAAGGGCACGTATCTAAAGGAGCTGCCAATTGCCGTTTCTGCTCTTTCCTCCCCCTCCGACCTTGCCCGTCACGACAAGCTGGTGGAGCTGGTGGACAAGATGCTGGCGCTGGTGCCGAAGTTGCGGAGCGAGGCGAGCGAGTCCAAGCGGAAGACGTTACAGAACGCGGTGGACGCGACGGACCGGCAGATCGACCGGCTGGTTTACGAGTTGTACGGGCTGACCGAGGAGGAGATCGCGCTGGTGGAGGGGCAGGGCGGATGATGACTTTGCGGGATTGTTTCGGGAAAGCGGTGAGACTCACCGACGAGCGCCTGGCGCATATTCTCGATCATCCTGAAATGAAGGCCATGACCGGGGCCATGAGCGCGGCCCTGCTCCGGCCGGAGATCGTGCGCAAGTCGCGCTCGGATGAGACGGTGCGCCTGTTCTATTCATTCCACGAGAAAACCGTTGTGGGTGGTAAATGGCTGTGTGTTGTGGTTAAATACATGAAGGATGACGCGTTTGTCGTGACGGCCTACTTGACCGACAGGCCGAAAGCGGGAGAAGACGTATGGCCGACAAAGTAAAGGTATGGTTTGACGCGGAGGCCGACTACCTCGAAGTCAGGTTCTCCGAGAAGGCTGGCTATGAAAAAGCCACCGCCCATGACGCCGTCATGGAACGCGTGGACGCCCACGGCAAGGTCATCGGTTTCAGCATCCTTGGCGTCAGCCGATTCAAGAAAATGAATCCGCTGGTAGCGGATCTGTCCCCGGCATGACCCCGGGTATGAAGGTGAACGCACATCGGGCGGAAGCCGCCCTGTACCTGCGTCTCGATGACGCTCCGGTGGTCGAGTCCGAACGAATCGCGCCGGGCACGATCTTGACGGCTCGATACCGGGCATGAGCGTCTCCCGGGCAGGGCGGCTTGGCTCAAGCCGCCGCCGCATGTTTTTTCCGGCCAACGAATACATCGAGGTGAATCGCATGAGTTTGGGCACATTACGGAAGTCCGCGGCCTTTGCGTGGTGCATGTTCTCTGTATCCGCCGGCGCGGCGGACTGGTACGTCAAGACCAACGGCAGCGACGCCGCCTCCGGCACCAACTGGGCCACGGCGAAGGCGACCATCCAGGCCGCCGTGGACGCGGCCGCCGACGGCGAGGTGGTCTGGGTGACCAACGGCGTGTACGACACCGGTGGCGTGACGAACCGGATCGTCGGCTCGGTGTTGACCAACCGCGTGGCGATCTACAAGCCGCTGACCGTCCGCAGTGTCAACGGGCCCGCCGTGACGTTCATCGTCGGCTCCGCGGGATCCGGGGGCGGGGGCATCTCTACCGTCCGCTGCGTCTCGCTGACGAACGGGGCGTTCCTGGGCGGGTTCACGTTGACCAACGGACACACCACCGGCTCGGTCGGCAGCTCCGACGGCTGCGGCGGCGGGGTCTGGGGCGCGTACAGCAACGCGGTCGTGTCGAATTGCGTCATCACCGGCTGCACGGCCTGGGAGGGCGGCGGAGCGTACGTGGGGCGGCTGGAGGACTGCCGGATCGTTGGAAACGATGCGGGCGAAGGCGGGGGCATATCTTACTCGCCCGGCTCCCCCGCCCGGCTTTTGCGGTGCGTGCTGTTCAGAAACTCGACCTACAACTGGGGCGGCGGGGCCTATAACGCCGAGCTGACGGGCTGCGAGGTCGTCAGCAACTTTGCGACCTCCGGCGGCGGGGGGGCGATGTACTCGACCCTGTCGAACTGCGTGGTGAACGAGAATTACGGCCATTACGGCGGCGCGGCCTTCGGCTGCACGCTCGCGAACTGCCTGATGATCAGCAATACCGCGGGCTATGGCGGCGGCGCGTACCGGAGCACGCTCAACAACTGCACCGTGGCCGGGAATAGGGTGTCCGATGACGGCGGCGGGGTTTTGTCCTGCACCCTGTACAATTGCATTGTGTACTACAACCAGGCGCCGGAAGGGCCCAACTGGTATGTCGAGAGTTTCGGCTTCGCCACCTCCATCTACTATTCCTGCACGACGCCCCTGCCGCCCAAAATCGGGAATTTCACCAATGAGCCGCAGTTTGTGGATGGGGCCGGCGGCAATTATCGCCTGGCGAGCAACTCCCCCTGCGTGAACACGGGATTCAACCAGAACTGGATGGTTTCGGCCAGGGACCTGGACGGCTCCAATCGCATCGCCTACGGCGTGGTGGACCTCGGGGCCTACGAGTACAACGGTCCCTTGATCCTGCCGATCACGGCGGCGACCGTGGCCGGCCCGGGCGTCACGCTGACGAACCGGTTCGTCACCAACACGGTTTCCGTCGTCCCGCCGGGCGCGACGCCGCCCCTGTACTATTCCTGGTCGCCGGCGCCGACCTCCGGGCAGGGCACGGCCCAGGCGGTGTACCGGTACTCGACGCCGGGCACGAAAGTCGTCACCGTGCTGGTCTCGAATCTCTTCAGCCAGGCCGTGGGCACCGGCGTCGTGCATATTGCCGTTCCATCGAATGCCTACGTGGCGGTGTCGGGGAACGACGCCCACGACGGGTTCCGCTGGGCCACGGCGAAGCGCACGATCCAGGCCGGGGTGGACGCCGTCAGCACGGGCTATACCGTGTGGGTTTCCAATGGCGTTTACGACACGGGCGGGCGTCCGTGCGGCGGCCAGACCCTGACGAATCGCGTCAGCCTGGACAAGTTCGTCATCGTGCGCAGCGTGAACGGGCCGGAGCACACGGTCATCGTCGGGCAGGCGGATCCTTTCGATCCGGACGGGGAATACGGTCCGGCGGCCGTGCGCGGGGCCTACCTGACGAACCGGGCGGTCCTGGCCGGGTTCACGGTTTCGGGCGGCCGCACGGATCACCAGGACGATTTCCCGTTCACGGCCATGGAGTACGGGGGCGGCATCTACTGCGCCTCGACCCAGTCCGTCGTGTCCAATTGCTGGGTCATGCAGAACGCCGCGTACCGGGATGGCGGGGGCGTGATGGGTGGCACGCTGCACAACTGCTTCATCGCGTCCAACCGGGCCGGTCAGGGGGGTGGCGTAGCGGGCGACATGGTCAGCGGCGGGGCGATTGTGCTGTCCAACTGCGTGCTGGAGGGCAACTCGACCTGGAACTGGGGCGGCGGCGCGTACAATGCGCGGATGTACGGCTGCCGGGTGAGCGGAAATCAGGCCGCTTCCGGCGGCGGCGGGGCCGTGTGGTCCGTCCTGTACGGCTGCGTCCTCGAGTCGAACACGGCCAACAGCGGGGGCGGGGTGCTAGAAAGCACGGCTTTCAGTTGCGTCATGCAAAGCAACGCGGCGGTGTGGGGCGGCGGCGCCGAGAGGTCGCAGCTCGTTAATTGCACGCTGATCGGCAATTCGGCCTCGCAGAGCGGCGGCGGCGCGGCCAACTGCGCCCTGTCGAATTGCATCGTCTGGTTCAACAGCGCGCCCGAGGGCACCAATTGGTTCGTCGATGAGTGGGAAACGACGAACATCGCCTACACCTGCGCGGTCCCCCTGCCGCCGGGGCCGGGGAATACCGCCGCCGATCCGGCGCTGCGGGACGCGGCCGCGGGCGACTGGCGGCTGGCCACCAATTCGCCGTGCGTCGACAAGGGCACGAACCAGGCCTGGATGACCGGGGCCCTCGACGTCGAGGGCAAGGCGCGGGTGCTCAACGCCCGCGTGGACATGGGCGCGTGTGAGCTGGTGCCGCCGTCCTGGGACTCCAACACCAACGGCCTGCCGGACTGGTGGGAATGGGATTACTCGCACAGCTTCACCGGCATGAGCGCCACGGCCGACCTGGACGGGGATCGCGTCGTCAACCTCGACGAGTACCGCGCCCGCACGATCCCGACGAATTCCGATTCGTTCCTCGGGATGTTGTCGCCGCCGCTGGCCGGCGGCCCGACCGGCCTCGTCGTGCGCTGGCGCAGCGTGAAGGACCGGACCTACCAGGTGGATCGCGCCACGAACCTGCTTTCGTCCGCCGCCTTTACGAACGTGTTCGCGAATGTCCCGGGCCAGGCGGATTACACGACGGTCACCGACACGACCGCCACCGCCGCGGGCCCGTACCTGTACCGCGTGCGCACGCAACCGTAGGTGAGGTTGGACCGTCGGAGGCGCGGCCCATACCGGCGGCGTGGTGTTCCGCACCAATCTCCCGGCCGGCGCGGGTCAGCCGCCGTCGTGGGCCGGGGCGCGGACCTGGCCCCGCGTCGCCCTCAAGTTCCGCCACAGGCGCGGGATGGTGTCCTGGTCCAGTTCCTGGAGCACCGCGAGTTTCTCGGCCGTGCTCGCGTCGGGCCGGGCGGCGAGCCGGTCCAACGCGTTCCGGGCGGCCAGGAGTTCTTCGTCGGTCTCCCGGAGCAGGCGTTCGGCGGCCCGGCCGGGCCGCGCGCCGGCCGCCGGGGAGTTCGTCCATTCGGCCCGCGCGGTGTCCTGTTGCCGGGCCACCCAGTCCAGCCTTCTCCGCACCCGCTGATCCATCCAGCTGCACATACGGTCAATCCGCTGGCGGATGTCCTCGTGGGCGGCGGCGACGCGGGGCGCGTGCTCGTCTTTCACGGCCAGGAGCTTCGGCGCGCGCCGCGTGTATTCCTTCGCCAATTTGGCCACGTCCTTCTCCAGGATGACGACGACGAGATTCCCCTCCAGCAGCGCGACCGACTCCCGGTGCGGCCAGGAGGCGTGCTGCAGGGCGTACTGGCAGGCCTGTTGCCACAGGACCTCCTGGTCCCGGGTCTTCCACGGGGTTTGCAGGGACAGGGTCGACCCGAGCATGGCAAACATCAGTTCCGGCTCCCAGGGCGGTAGCATGGAGTGCTCGTCCATATAGTCGGCCGGCTTCCGGGAGAGGAAGTCCCTTTCGCGGTACCGCGGCATCGCGTCCAGCGGCAGGTCGCCGATCACCACCAGGGAGTAGGTCTCGTCGGGGTCCAGCCGGGGCAGCCGCTCGATGCGCGAGAGAAGGCGATTGGCCAGGTGCATGTCGTGGTCGTTGCTCCGCACGACCAGGCCCTGGTGCACGAGATCCTGGTAGGCGAAGAGGAGCAGCGCGCCGGCCGACAGCGCGGCCGCGAGGGCCCGGACGCGGGGGCGCGGCGCCTCCATCGCCAGCAGCATCGCGAAGACGTACAGGAAGGTGAGCCCGCCCGAGAGGCGGAAGGCGAAGTAGAAGCGGAGCGGGCTGAACAGGACGATGCTCTTCGTGGCCCACACGGCGGCGACGAGCAGGAGCAGGCCCCAACCCGCGTATTGCAGGCGGCGCGCCCCCGGCCCGGCCGTCCGCGCGCCGAGCAGCCGGCGCAGGATGGCCCCCGCGGCCAGGACGAGCAGCGCGAGCAGGATCAGCTTGACGGTCAGGAGCATGTAGGGCTGGGGGAGGACCAGGTGCTCGAGCGCCGCTTGCAGGCTTCGCGCGAGGCGCTGGGGCCAGTAATGCCAGTCGGCCTCGCGAAGCTGGTACGCGCCCCAATCGATCCACCCGAACCGCCGGCAAACGGCCAGGCTCGCCCGGTACAGGACTCCGCCGGCGGCGAGGGCGAGGGCGCCGGGGGCAAGGGCGGCGGCGAGGAAGCGGAACGGCGCCGGGCTCTCGCCGCGCGCGCGGGCGTCCGACAGGGCGAGCAGGGCATACAGAAGCAGGGCCACGGCGGCCACGCTCAAGACCGGCTGGTAGGAGGCCAGGGCGCACAGGATCAGCGCGGCGCCCCCGGCCACCCCCGCCGGAGTCGCGCGGGCCGCCGCGATCAGGCCCCCGAGGGCCAGACACTGCGCCGCCCCGAAGCAGAAGGACTGGTAGCTGTAGTAGAAGTGAGACAGCACGAAAGGCACGAGGGACGCGGCCAGCCCCGCGACGGCCAGCGGGAAGGCGCGGCCGGCCCGCTTCCAGTAGATCGCCGCCGCCATGCCGCTGACGATGTGAAACACGATGGCCAGGAACTGGTTGAAGACCGGCAACTGGGCGTGCCCGACCAGCAGGTACAGGACAAAGCAGAACCAGCGGCCCACGGAAACCTGGTTCCGGTACTCGATCCATGGCAGCCTGAAGAGATCATGGTTGCCCAGGGGATGCTGGATGAGCAGGTACGCGAACACGAGGATGTTCACGCCGAGCACGAGCGCAAAGGCCTTCTTGAAGTGGGCGGGTATGCGCCGCCATGCGCGGCCCAGGTACTCGCCCAGCGCCCCGGCGCTCGGACCGTCCGGCTGTTTCGTGTCCTGTGGCATTCGGCGGAACCGGGATATCCAGCGGTGCCGCGAATCCTGCGCCGGGCCGGGGGGGATGTCAAGCGCCCGGGTCATATCTTCTAATTCATGCCCTTGTCCTGATCCCCTTAATATGGCATGCTTTAAACATGGGTGGTTGTGCCAAGGAAGACATCCCGCCGGCCGCGGACGGACGGAAGCACGATCTCGCCCCGCCCCCTGACGTTTCTCGGAAAGCCGGCGGGGCGAATGCCCGGCCGGCGGACGAGCTCCTGCAGGTTCTACGGCAGCGCGGGCTGGAGGGTTTGGTCGTCCTGGGCGGCGCCGCCCGGGACCGGCTCCTGTCCGTCAACGGACACGGCGACGTGGACCTGCAGGTCCAGGTCCGGCTGCACGATTTCGAACAGGCCTGGATCCGCCGTATCCGCCGGTTGGCCCGGCTCCGCTGGCCGTGGGGCGGACTCTGGTATTCGCTGGCCATGCGGGCGGCCATGCGCCGGATTCAAACCCGCCACACAACGGACTGGGACCCGCTGCTCCGGAGCGGGGTGCTGGACCGGCCCGGGGAACTCTTCGCCGGCGGGGCCGGCTTCCGTGGCGTGCGCGTGGAGCGGGCCAAGCGCGTCCTGGTCACGGATCGCGGGGAAATCATCCCCGAGAACCGGGTGCCGTCCTTCGAGCTCGTGGCGATCTCCCCGAAGGGAGAGGTGTTCACCTACGACCGGCAAACCCTGGAAGACCTGGAGCAAAGGCGGGTCCGGATCACGGGCTGCGGCGCGTTGTCCATCCGGACCGTCATGCGGATGGTGTCGATACGGCGTCAGTTCGCGGGGGCCTGGTACGACGAGGAATCCTGGCGCGAAATGACCCGGTACGCCGGGTGGCTCCGGCGCGGCCTGGGGGCGCGCTATCACCTGCGCTCGCGGCATGCGCGCCGCGTGATCCTGGCGCGGCTGGGCGAGACGATCCAGCGGGCCGGGGACCAGTGGCCGCTCGCCGTGGAGGACCTGGACAAGCTCGGCATCCTCACGCTGATCGAGGCGGCGTGCCCCGAGGCGATCCGCCTGATTCACTACCGGGGCGCGCTCGATCGCGGGTCCTCCGTCCCCGGGGAAGAGGCCGCCTTCTGCGAGCCCCTGCTCTCGAGTTTTTCCCGGCAGCTCTTTCCGTTGGATGCGCCGCCCCGGGCGGGGGTGAGCCGATGAACACGAACTCCGGGGGCCGGAACGGCTCGAGCTTCGCCTACTCCTTCTCCCTGCTTTCCATCATGCTGTTCACGGTGCTCGGGACGACCCTGCTGCGCCCGGTGATCGACCTGAACCTCAACCGCGCCGGGCAGACCAAGACGTACATCGGCGCCAACGGGGTGATGTGGGAACTCGGTTGTTTCCTGGCGGCGCTCCTGCTGGTCCGGATCCTACGGCGCTGGGGCCAGCGCGCGCTCCTGGCCGTATGCCTGGCCCTGCTGCCCCTCCTGATCCTCGCGACGCCGCCCCTGATGCCCACGGCGCTGCTCTTCCCGGCCCGTTTTCTCCTGGGCCTCCTGACCACGCTGGTGTGCCTGGCCTGCATCACGGGCGCGGTGGTGGCCAGCGGGAAGGAGAACCACGGTACCGCGCTGTGTGTCATCACGGCCTCGGCCACCGGGGCCAAGGCCCTGGGCTCCGCCATGGTCCATCCGGTCGGCATCGACGGCTACGGACCTTTCCTGTTCGCCGCGATGAGCGTCGGGCTCGGCCTGCTGCTCCTCGCGGGCCAGCGGAACGGCGGCGCGAAGGCCGGCCGCAGTCCACCCCGCGTGCCTCCGCCCCGCGGGAAGGCCCCGTCCGTGGCGCGCGGCACGCTGATCGCCCTGGCGTTCTGCGCGGGCGCCAGCCGGGCCGCGTTCTTCACCTTCCTGCCCATCTTCGCCACCGGCCTCGGGTTCCGGGCCGAGGACGGCGCCCTGCTGCTCGCCGTTTCCTTTGCCGGGGCCGTGATCTTGAGCGTGCCGATCGGCCGGCTGGGGGACCGGTTCGGGCACGGCCGCATGCTGGTCCTCGTGATGCTCGCCGTCGTCGCCGCCTCGATATTCCTGGTGCTTCCCTCCGCCGGCCTGCCGGGGCTCATGGCCGTGGTCTTCGTGATCGGCGGCGGGGTCTCCACCACGCGGGACCTCGGGCAGGCGGTATGGAGCTGCCGGCACCCCGAGCCGGAGAACGTCATCGCGCACCTCTCCTTCTGGGCCGGGTTGGGCGCCGTCGTCGGCGTGCTGGGCACGGGAGTGCTCATGGACCTCTCGGGCCCGCTGGCCTTCGGCTTTGCCGTCATGGGCGGGAGCGTGCTGATCATGGCCATGGCCGCCGCCACCGATCCGCGCGATCTCAAGGTCGACGAGGAGGCCGGGCGCTCCATCGATCCGCTGCTGGGCGCGGACAAGATCCTGTTCGAAGATTGAGGCCGGCGCGGGCCGGCCCGAAACACGGGTGACGCCGACGATGAAAACGGAATGGATCCGAGGGTGGAGCCGGAGAACGCGTTGGACGGCGGTCTTCCTGCTGCTGGTGTTCGCGGGCCTCGGCCTGCGCGTGTGGCGGCGCAGGGAAACGCCCCCGCCGCCGGCGCCGGTCTGGGCGCCGGACGAGGACTACCTCTCCGAGCCGGATCTGGACTTCGTCTCGCCGCACCCGGCCACGGACCCCGCCCCGTTTCCCTACCTCGCCCAGGTCGTCCAGGCCCTCAACTACCGCCTGCGGGACGTCGAGCTGGCCGGCCGCGCGGGCGGATTCCGCTTCCGGCACGTGTTCCAGGGCGGGTGCGGCTCGGGCTTCCTCCGCGAGAACACGGTGGGCAACGACCTCGATTACATGGTGACGGTCCATCTCGGCGAACTGGAGACCGACCTGGCCGATCCCGCCGCCGCCGCGGACGCCCTGCTGGCCCGCATGGAAAGCTACCTGGAGCTGTTCCACCGCGTGGTCCACGACGAGGGCGGTCCCGACCTGGCGCTGGGCGACGGCGTGAACATGCGCGGCGCGCGGCTGCGGGACCGCGACCGCCTGCAGCAGCACCTGGCCGACTCGCTCGCGGCGCTCCGCGAGGGACGGGGCCGGTACTTCTTCCTCGATACCGACTTCGGCCGCCACGTCCCGTGCCACGTGCCGCAAGGCGAACTGGGCCTCCCGAACGATCTCATGGCCAAGCTGATGTCCAACCGCATCCAGTACCAGCCCGCGATGTATCCCGGCATCCGGGAACTCGGCCTCCTCTTCCGCTTCTACTGCGACTTCGTGAGTCCCGGGCCGGACGGGCAGGCGGAGGTGAAGCGGAACGTGCCGGTGAATGCCCTGCATTCCTCCGGGCGCGTGCTGGGGCTGCACAACGTGTTCATCGGCCTGGCCCCGATCGGGCGGGATTCGGCCGCGTTCCTGCGCGCGGAGATCGCGGCCGACCCGGCGCAGTGGGTGCGCTACCGTCTGTGGGTGGGCGCGGACCTGTTGAGCCAGGTGACCCGTTTTCTCAATGAGGACAATCCGCTCAAGGCCCTGAAGCGCCTCCACCAGGCCCTGGATTTCCTGGAGCCGATGCTCGACGAGGAGGCCGTCGCCGGGCTCCGGCCGTTCCTGCGCCGGCGCCTGCAGGACCCGGACGTGCTGCGGACCGACGGGATCCGGGAACTGTCCTGGCAGGCCGCGGACGTGGTCGCGTCGCCGTGGCTCCGCCGGCTCTACACCGGTTCGGGCGATTTGCGGAGGACCCTGCGCCGGATTTTCGTGGACCTGGCCCGGTTCGAAAAGCGCTGCCCGGCCGCCCTTGCGCAGGAGGTCGCCGGGCTCAAGGCCGAAGCGGAGCCCCTCCTGCTGGGCGACCTTCGCTCGGGCGGCGATCGTCGGCTCGCGGCCGTCGAGCAGGTTCTCGAGACCCTCGGGGACAGCGCGGCCCGGTGGACGGCCGCGCTGCTCGAACCCGCCGAGGGCGAGATCGCGCAGTGGCGCGATCGCCTGCAGCGGGAACTGGCCGCCTGCGGCCTGCACCCGTTCCGGGCCTACGGCATCGCGACCAACGAGACGGTCGGCCTGCTCGCCGAGGACCTGGCGGGGGTCGTGGCCCTCGACGCCTTGAATGAACTTGCCGCGCGAACCAACGTGCCGCCCTTCCGCTACGAGGTCATCGCGCCGGACCGGATCCCGCCCGATTCCAAGGGCCGCACGGACTACTTTCCCCTCTACCTGTGGCTGCGGCCGGCGCCCGGCCCGGAGGCGGAGGCGCGCTTCCGGCAGGCCCTGTCCCGGCTCGAGGCCGACCTGGCCGCGTCCGGCTTCTGGGGGGAGATGCCGTGACGGCGCCGGCGCAGACCCTTCCCGCGGCGGGGGCCCGGTCGCGGAAAGGCCGGTGGATCCTGGCGGCGCTGGCCGTGGCCGTCGCCGTCGGCGCGGGGCTTTATGTCGGCCTGCGGCGCTCCGGTTCCGCCTATCGCGACCGGCGGGCCTGGGGGGTGCCGTCGGACGAGCAAGCCGAGCGCGACGAGATCTTCACCTTGCTGGCCTTCGCCGTCGCGCACAAGGACTGGCAGGAAGAACGCCCCGACAAGCGCGGCTTCAACATCGGGGCCGTGGTGGTCGATGCCTCGGGAACGAACGCCGTCTCCTGGGGCCGGAACTGCAACGTGCGGCTGGGCAACGCCACGCAGCACGCCGAGCTGCGGGCGATGCTGGGCTACCTGGACGATGCCCGGATCTACAGCCTCACGGGGTGCACGGTCTACGCCACGCTCGAGCCCTGCGCCCAGTGCGCCGGCATGATGACGATGCTCGGCGTCCGCCGCGTGGTCTACGGGCAGGCCGATCCCGAGTACGGCAAGGCCTTCGAGCGCCTGCAGCTCCATTCGCGCGGGCGGCTTCGCGAGTGGCGCGGGAAGCAGAAGCGCGGCTACGTCCCGTACCCGCGGGCCGTCGCGGTGCACCGGAGCCGCTCGGACCTGACCCGGCGGCTGGAGGAGGCCCACGACCGCTCGGGGTCCGACATGCCCGACTTCCTGTGCAGCGAGGAGGTGCGGGCCCTCTTCGAGGAGGCGCGCCGGGCCCTCGACGCGTACCGCGTGCGCCATCCCGAGAACGAGTCCGCCCTGTCGTCGGCCCGAAGCATGCTCGAAAGCGTCCCGGAGGATTACGCGCCGCTCGGCCTGGACCTGTGACGCCGCGCCCGGCTTTATCAAAGGACCCCCGTGAAAAGAATAACCTACACCGTCGGTCTCGTCTCCGCCCTGCAACTGGGGCTGGAGATCCTTTTCATCAAGCTGGCGCGCTATGACTTCGGGACCTTCTCGGTGGCCGTGGTCGGCATCGCCATGCTGGGCATCGGCGCGGCCGGCTGGATCGCGCACGTCGCGGCCGCCCGCCGCCAGGCCCTGCTGGAACGCTCCCTCCTGGCGCTGCCCGTCCTCGTCCTCCTCGCCGGCCTCGTGTTCTTCTCGTCGCCGCACGCCCTGACGCCCCTGGCCGCCGTCTTCCTGCGGCTGGGCCTGGAAAGCCTGGCGATCTTCCTCGTCATGTGCTGTTCCGCCATCCCGATCTTCGCGCTGCTGGCGGAGCAGTCCCAGCGTGCGTCCGTCGTGTACGGCGCCAGCCTCATCGGCGCGGCGCTGGGCGCGGTGGCCAGCTTCGTCATCAGCCACTTCCGGGGCGACTTCGTCGCCTACGCCGTCATGTCCGGCACGCTGGTCTTTCTCTGGCTGCCCGCCACGCACGGGGGCCGCCGCGCCGCGTGGATCCGGGCCGCGAGCCTCGTGGCCGCCCTCGCGGGCTTCGCGCTCTACCCCGTCCTGGAACGATGGGCCCATCCGGACAGCCTCTACTCCCGCAGCAATTCCTTCACCCGCATCGACGTCGTCCCCTCCAGCGAGAAGGTCATCCATATCCGGACCGGCGGCGTCAACGCCGGCACCAGCGTCCTGCTCGAGGGCTACAAGCCGCTGGCGTGGCGGCACCGCCGGGACATCACCGCCGCCCCGTGCTACGCGGGCGGCAAGCGGTCGCTGATCCTCGGCAGCGGCGGCGGCAAGGACGTGGCCCAGGCGCTGGCGCTCGGCGCCGACCACGTGACCGCCGTGGAGATCAACGGGCTGATCACGGAGTTCATGGAGGCGCAGGTGCCGGCGGAGGTCAATCCGTACCGCGACCCGCGCACGCGCCTGATCGTCGGGGAGGGCCGGGCCGCCGTGGCGGCGCTGCTGAAGGAGGGCGCCCGCTTCGACACGGTCTACATCACGCTGGCCACCCTGTACGGGTCCTCGGGCCACATCTTCACCCACAGCTACCTCATGACCCGGGACGCCGTGCGCACCTACTGGGACCTCGTGGACGGGGAGGGGATCGTCGCGGTCTACCACATCGGGGAGGACTTCTTGCGCGCCAAGACCGCGCATGCCCTGTTCGACGCGCTGCGGGCCGTGCAGCCCGACGCCGTGCCGGAGCAGCTGGCGGTGTTCGTGCAGCAATCGGAGTTCCGCATGGCGCGCTTCGTCATCCTCGCGCGCAGGGGCCGGCCGTTTACCGGGGAGGAGAAGGACGCGATCCAGGCCCGCCTGCAGCAGGTGGAGCAGCGGGATCCGGTTCGGGATCTCGAGGTCGGCCGCTCGCTGATCCTGATCACCGACGACAATCCGTTCATGCACAACGACACGGAACTGCCCGTCAGCACGAGGCGGTTCTTTGTCTGGAGCCAGCGCATGCTCATGCCGCTGCTCGCGGTGTCCGGCGCGCTGTGCCTGGTCCTGTGCCTGTGGGGCGGCCGGTGGGGAAAGGCGGGCGCGGGGCGGTCGCACGCCGACGGTGTGCTGCACCTGGCGGCGTTCACGGGCATCGGGTTCGCCTACACGCTGCAGCAGACGCTCGTCTTGCAGAAGCTCGAGTTCTTCCTGGAGCACCCCGTGACCAACACGTTCGTGGTGCTGCCGCTCTCCCTGGTGGGGACGGGGCTGGGTTCCCTGGCGACCGCGTCGTTGACGCGCCGATTCCCGCGGGCCGTGCTCCTGGCGTTGCGATGCCTCCTGCCGGTCGCCGTGATCGGGCTGGCGTCCGTGCCGGCCGCGTGGCTGCTGGGCTTCGCCTGGCCCTTGCCGGTCCGCGTGGCCGTCGCGGCCCTGCTGGTGATCCCGTGCTTCTTCCTGATGGGCACCTACTTCCCCGTGCTGTTCGCCCGGGCCGCGCGCCTGGACGCGGGCCTGCTGCCCTGGTGCTGGGCCGTCAACGCCGTGGCCGCCGTGGCCGGCTCGCTGTGCTTCATCGTCGTCGGCATGCGCATCGGCTTCCGCGCGCTCGCCGTCCTGCCCGCGGCCGTCTACCTGCTCGTCACCCTCTGGGACTACCGCCGCTCGGCCCCCACGCGTGAAACGTCTACCTGAAATCCGAAACAAAACCGCGGAGTACGGATGCACGCGGATGGAAGAGGATGAAGGGACGAGAGCGAAGGGGATCCCAAATCCGCGCAAGGATCTCCGACCCTGTGCGATGCTGCGCAGGTTCTCCTTGGCGGTCACGGCTCGCGGGACGCTCGCCCTCCAGGCGAGAAAATTATCTGCATCGTATAGAAAGCGTTCTGGAGCGAGCGTCCCCGCAAGCCGCGGTTCAGAACCCCGCCCGGAGCACCTCGACGTAATCGAGCAAATCCTTCCACGGCGAGGGAGGGAAGTCCGTAGCCTGGCTCGTTTCCACGCGTGTTTCGGGCTGCGGCTGCCCGTCGTCGCCCCGCAACCGGATGCGTAGTTCGGCGGCGCGGGTCCAGGGCGTCTTCTCGGTCGGCGCCTTCAGCGCCTTGGCGAGCAGCGCCCACAGTTCGCGGGCCTGTGCCCGGGAGAGCCGGCCGAGCAGCACGCGCTCGGCCGCCCCCCGCTCCAGCCATATCTCGCCGCCCTCGGTGATGCGCAGCACGTCCTCCCCGCCGGCCGCGGGCATGCGGAGTTCCAGGCTGAAGGGTTTCATCGGCTCGCCGGGCGGCGGCTCGACCGCGAGTTCCTCGTCCATCGCCACGGGCGGCGCCACGGCCGGTGGCGCGGCTTTCGCCGCGAAGACCCCGCCGCCCGTGAACCCCGCCCAGCGGCCGCGGGACGTGGCGGGCGCGACCATGGGCATGCCGCCCGGCATGGACGCCAGTTCGCCGCCGAAGACCCCCTCGTACGATACGCCCTCGGGCATCTCGACGGGCACCTGGATCGTCACCGGCGTGCCGTCCTCGTTGACGACCTTCTCCTCGACGGCGACGAAGGATGTGTACTCGGACATCAGCCGGTGCTTCAGCGCCAGCGCGGTGATCTCCTCGACCACGTCCGGGTCCTCGCCGGCGTAAAGCTCGGTGGAGAGCTCGCGGATCCGCGAGCGCGCCCACAGCGAGGCGACGGCCGCGTGGCCGTCCGCGCTTTCCGGCAGGTCCACGGGCAGGTCGTAGGTCACCGGGGCCCCGCTGATTTTCCCGTGGATGCGGATCGTCGCCGCGCCGGGCCGGTTGTACCGCCCGAGGACGAAGACCGGCTGGCCCGCGAACAGGTCGGGGATGCGCGCGGGGTAGAGGTCCTCGACGTCGAGGCCGGCCCAGTCCACGCGGATGTGCGTGAGGACCGGGTTGCGGATGCGCTCGTAGAACTTCTTCACCGTGTCCTCGGGCTTCTCGTTGAGCAGGACGTACTTCACCTCGCCCCGGCCGACCTCGGCCATGCGCTCGAGGAGGTAGCGGTTGACCGACGAGCCGACGCCGAAGGAGAACAGGCGGGTGTCGTCGCCGAGCCGCGTTCGGATGGCGGCGAGGATGTCCTTCTCGTTGCCGATGTACCCGTCGGTCATGAAGCACACGATGCGCAGGCGGTGGTCGCGGTTCGGGAAGTCCAGGGCCGCCTTGATGCCCTCGAGCATCTCCGTGCCGCCCTCGCCCTCGAGGCCGTTCACGTACGACAGGCCGCGGCGGACATTGGCCGGCGTGGCCTTGACCGGCTCGGACGAGAACGAGGAGGCGGACTCGGAGAACCGGATGATGTGGAACGTGTCGTCGGGATTCAGGTTTTGGAGCGCGTGCCGCACGGCCTTCTTGACCAGCGAGATCGGCTCGCCGGACATCGAGCCGGAGCAGTCGAGCACGAAGACCATCTCCTTGGGCGCGATAACGTCGAGCCCCGGCTGGGCCGGCGGCTGGAACATCAGCATGAACGCCCCGCCGTTTTCGTCCCGGTGCGCCAGGAACCCGGTCCGCGGCGCGGCGCCGGCGACCGTGTAGCGCAGGACGAAATCCTTGTTCGGCACCCTGTCACGCGGGGCCAGGCGCACGGTCGCCGGGCCGTCGAACGGCGCGGGCCCCGGCTCGGTCACGATCTCGTGGCTCGGGCACTCGAGGGCCTGGACCGGCACGCCGGCGTCCAGTTTCACGGTGACCATGATGTCGTGCCCGTTGCGCTCGCCCGGCTTCAACACGGGCGGCGTGATGCGCGACGCGTCGGGAACCTTATCTGTATCTTCCGCCCAGCCCCCGGCCTGTTTTCCGGCCGGCTGGCCGGGGATGTATCGCGGACCGACGACCATCGGGAATGCGAACTCGTACCGGCCCTGCTCATAGGGGAGAAGGTCGTCGTAGGTGATTTCCACCACGATGTCGCTCCCGGGCATGAGGTTGGCGACCGACTGGCTGAAGATGTTGGGCCGTTCCTGCTCCAGCAGCGCCGCCGTCTTGCCCTCCTGCTTGGCCTTTTCGTAGATCTGCTTCGCCTCCTCGCGCTTCTTGATCAGGCCGCGGATCACCCGTTCGCCGATCCGGATCTGCATGTCGTTGACGGCGGCGTTCTGCGGGAGGGGGAAGACGTAGACGGCCTCGATCGGCTGGTCGCACGGGTTGGTGAACGTCTGCTTCACCTTCACGCGCGCGATGTACCCGCTGATCTCCGCCTCGACCTCCGTGTGCTTCAACGGCAGGTCGATCGTGGTTTCCTTGCCCTGGTCGTCCTTGACAACGGTGCTCAACGCCCCCTGCGAAGGGGCATCGGACTTCGCCGCCGCGGTAACCGCGGCGCACAAGCACACCACCAAACCGGAACAAAGCAGGCTTTTCATGGCGATTTCTCCTCTGTGGGTTCCGAAATCATGCAATGCACGGCGCGAAAACCGCCGGCCGAGACGTCGGCTTCGATCACGGCCTCCAGGTCCGATTGGCGGGCCACTCGGCCTTCGTTATTCAAAAGCCGAAGGCTCCAACCCGGCCGCTCGAAGGCGCGGGTGACCGATACGAGCTGCGCGTTCGTGGCGTCGTTCAGGACCCGGACCTGCCAATGCCGGGTGCGGAAGCCTTCCTCCGGCGCGGCGACGAGCCCGTCGGCCTTGCTTTTCAGGGGGATCAGCATGACGCGCACCTGGTTGGTCGGGTCGAAGCTCCAGCCCTTCGGCAGCCGCGCGGTATGGGGCGCCGTGTCGGCGGGGCGCGGCTTGCGCGGCCGCCGGGCGGGCTTTTTCTCCGCCGCCGGCGCGGAGGACTTGGGCGCGGGCGGCTCGCTGATGTCCGCCCCGGCCGACCGCTCCGGCGCGAAGGCCCGGGCCGCCGCCAGCATCGGCGCGGCGGGCTGGCCCGCCGCATCGGAAAGGATCTCGTCCGCCTCGCGGAGGCTCTTGTCGCGGTCCGCGAGCTCGCCGGCGATCATCGGGACGCTGTCTGCCAGTAGTGCGCCGCCCGCGAATTCCGACGGAGGCGGAACCGCGGCTGGGGGCGGCGCGGCGACGGGTTCCGGAGCGGGCGGGAGAGAAGCTCCGGCCGTGCCGCCGTCCGCCGGGGCGGGAACTGTCTCGCTCCGGGCCAGTTCCATCGCCGGCTCTCGGCCAAGCCTCGGCGCGACGACGAACACGGCCAGCAACACGGCGGCCGCCGCGGCGGCGATCCAGCCGAACGCGGGGAAGCGCGTCTCGCGCGCGGGCCGGTCCACCCGGACGCGGCGCAGGGTATCGGCGATCAGCCGCTCGGACGCGGCCTCGGTTTCGCGCAGGGACTCCAGCGTCGCGAAGCGCCGCCGCAGGAGTTCCGCGTGTTTCCGGCAGTCGCCGCATCCGGCGAGGTGCTGCTCGGTCCGGGCGCTCTCCGCGGGTTCGGCCAGCCCGAAGAGGTAGTCCAGGATCTGCTGTTCTTTCAGGTGGTGGTTCATGCGGCGCCTCCCGCGGCATGGCCCGGCGCCAGGTCGGGTAGCGCGCGCGCCAGGGTCCGGAGCGCGCGGGACATCTGCTTCTTGATCGTGCCGAGCGAGCGGCCCAGGGCGCGGGCCGCCTCGGGGTAGGTGAAGCCCTCGAAGTAGGTGAGCGACAGGATCGCGCGCTGGGCGGGGCTCAACCGCTCCACGGCGCCGCGCACGCGCGCGCGGAGATCGGCGGCCGCGGCGCAATCGGCGGGCCCGGCGGCCGGGTCCGCCAGGCGGTCGGCAAGGGAATGATGCTCCTCGGTCTGTTCGTCCATGGAGAGCAGGATGGGCGTGCGCTTCCGGCGGCGCAACTCGTCCACGGCCAGGCGGGTGGCGATGGTATAGAGCCACGGCTTGAACCGGCCGTCGGGCCGGAAGTTCTCGGCGTGGCGGTGGACGCGGACGAAGGTTTCCTGGAAGAGGTCCTCGGCCTGGTGGGGATTCGAGCTCATGCGGGTAAGGTAGCCCAGCAAGGGGCCGGAATGACGCCGCACCAGCCGGGCCAGGGCTGTCTCATCGCCTTGCCGGTAGGCTTGCATCAGCGTCTCATCCGTAGGGTCCATGGCGGCGCCTTCACCGTCCTGCTCTTCCATACGGCCGGGAGCCGCGCCCGGTTGACAGGAAAAGAGCAGCCCCAGGCGGAAAAAGAGCGGGAACGCCGTCCGCCGATACCGAGGCTGGCCTGGAATGGTGAACATACGCATGATTCAACGGCCGTCCGCCGTCCTTTATTCAGTATGCCCGTTCGCCGGGCGGTTGCCCACAAAATCCGCTTCGCCCTTGAGCGCGCCGGGCCGCCGCGCTAACGTGAAGGCATGTTTCCGCTCCGGGACGACAATCCCACGCTGCGCGCGTCGGTGGCCACGCTGGCGATCGTCGCGGTCAACGCCCTGGCGTGGGTCTTCGTGCAGCGGCTGGGCATCGATCCCGGCTTGAGCGAGTCCGTCTGGCGTTTCGGGCTGATCCCCGGCGAGTTGCTGGGCCGGGTGCGGCCGGGGACCGAGGTGCCGGCCGGGCCGGGCCTGGTGGCGGTGCTGGACGGCGCGCCGAACGGATGGAGCGTGCTGACCTCCATGTTCATGCACGGGAGCTGGATGCACCTCATCGGCAACATGTGGTTCCTCCTGGTCTTCGGCGACAACGTGGAGGACGCGATGGGGCCGGTCCGCTTCGTGGTCTTCTACCTCCTCTGCGGGGTCGCGGCGGTGGCGGCGCAAGTGCTGTCAGGACCGTCGAGCCTGGTGCCGATGGTCGGCGCGTCCGGGGCGATCGGCGGGGTGATGGGGGCCTACCTGGTCCTGTATCCGCACGCGCCCGTGCACCTGCTGGTCTGGATCGGCTTCTACGCGAGCCGCGTGGTGGTCCCGGCGTTCTTCATGCTGGGCTACTGGTTCCTGCTGCAGCTGGTTGCGGGCGCGTTCGACCGGGGGCACGGCGGCGTGGCGTTCTGGGCGCACGTCGGCGGGTTCGCGGCCGGGGCGCTGCTGGTGCGCCCGTTCTGCGATCCCGCCCGGCTGGCGGCGTTCCGCGCGCGCCGCGCGCGGCGGTGGGGCCGAGCGCGCTATCCCTGAATCCGGGACCCCGGCGAGCTTGTCTCGCCGGTGAACAAGGCGGGGATCCTGCGTGCGGCGCCGTGGTTCTCCGCCTTTCGCCCCTGCCGGGCAAGCCGACAGGGGGCTACGTAGATCAGTACACTTCCGGCACAAACGTCTGGTCCGTGATCGGCGGCCGCTCGTAGCCGGGGTCCGGCTGGCGGCGCGGCAGCTTGAGCTTCTCGGGCGTCAGGTCCTTGAAGGGGATGAGCGAGAGCAGGTGATGGATGCAGTTGAGCCGGGCCCGCCGCTTGTCGTCGGCCTCGACCACGTACCACGGCGCCTGCTTGATGTCCGTGTACTTGAACATCTCGTCCTTGGCCTTCGAGTAGTCCACCCAGCGCGCGCGGGACTGCAGGTCCATCGGGCTCAACTTCCAGCGCTTGGTCGTGTCGTGGATGCGGTCCTGGAACCGGCGCTCCTGCTCGGCGTCGCTGACCGAGAACCAGTACTTGATCAGGATGATCCCCGAGCGGATGAGCATGCGCTCGAACTCCGGGCACGACCGGAGGAACTCCTCGTACTCCGCCTCCGTGCAGAACCCCATCACGCGCTCGACGCCGGCGCGGTTGTACCAGCTGCGGTCGAAGAGGACCATTTCGCCGGCGGCGGGCAGGTGGGCGACGTAGCGCTGGAAGTACCATTGCGTCTTCTCGCGCTCGGTGGGCGTGCCGAGGGCGACGACGCGGCAGATGCGGGGGTTCAGCGACTCGGTGACCCGCTTGATCGCGCCGCCCTTGCCGGCCGCGTCGCGGCCCTCGAACAGCACGACGACGCGGAGCCCCTTGTGCTTGATCCATTCCTGGAGCTTCACGAGCTCGATCTGGAGCTTGCGCAACTCGCCCTCGTAAATCTTCCGCTTGAGCTTCTTGCGCGGCGCGTCGTCCTTCTGTTGGTCCCCGCCTTTCTTGTCCTTGGACATGGGCCACCTCCCTCGTGAGTTTTAGAATAGCAGGGCCCGGCGGGAAAACCAAGCGGTCCCGACGCTTGTCCCGCCGCGGGAAAGGATTATGCTGGGGCCGACCATGAAACCCGGCCTTGCGTATTACATCAGCGCCCACGGCTACGGCCACGGGGTGCGGTCGTGCGATATCCTGCGCGCTTTTATACGGACGTATCCCGGCGTTCCCGTCATCATTGTCAGCGACCTGCCCGGGGCGTTCCTGCGCAACCGGCTGGCGGGCGCGCCGGCGGAAATCCGGCAGGGCTCGTTCGACGTCGGCATGGTCCAACTCGACTCCGTGCGCGTGGACGTGCCCGCGACGCTGGAGCGCGTGCGGGACCTGTGCCGGCGGCGGGCGGAGTTCATCGAGCGCGAGGCCCGGTTCATCCACGAGCGGGAGATCGGGCTGGTCGTCGCCGACATCCCCGCGCTGCCGCTCGAGGCGGCGAAGCGGGCCGGCCGGCCGGCCCTTGCCGTCGGCAACTTCGCCTGGGACTGGATCTACGAGGAGTTCATCCCGCGCGACCCGCGCTGGGCGGAAGTGGTGGCGGCGTTCCGGGAGGGGTACGCGCAGGCCGATCGGCTGCTGCGCCTCCCGTTCCACGAGCCGATGGCGGCATTCCGTTGCATCGAGGATCTCCCGCTGGTCGCCGAGCCCGGCCGCGCCCGGCGGGAGGAGCTGGCCGCGTGGACCGGCGCGCGCGCGGACCGGACCTGGGTGCTGCTCTCCTTCACGTCGCTGGAGTGGGACGACCGCGCGCTGGACCGCGTGGAGCGGCTCGAGGCCTATGAATTCTTCACCGTCAAGCCCCTGGAGTGGGCGCGCCGCAACGTGCGCGCCGTGGACCGGGAGCGGGTCCGTTTCTCGGACGTGCTGGCCTCGGTGGACGTGGTTGTGTCCAAGCCGGGCTTCGGACTGGTCTCCGAGTGCGCGGTCAACCGCAAGCCGCTGGTCTACGTCGACCGCACGGATTTCCGCGAGTACCCGGTCCTCGAGACCGGCGTGAAGAAGTTCCTGAAACACCGGCGGCTCCCGGCGGAGCGGCTCTACGCGGGCGACCTGGAAGAGGCGCTGGCCGCGATCGTGCGCGAGCCGGAGCCCGCGGACGGGTTGTCGGCGGGCGGCGCGGAGATTGCCGCGCGGCGGATGGCGGAGCGGCTGGACCTGAAGAAGGCGCTTTAAACGGAGCCGCCGACGGCGTATACATCAGGCCATGCCGGGGCCGAAACCCGGCCAGGAGAACAGCCCATGGAAAGCGCGACCGGCCAGGATAGCGGCGGGAGACTGAAGCACCCGGAGGGGTTTCGCGCGCGGCGCGGCCTGAACTGGGTTTCGCTGGGCCTGCTGTACGCCTCGTACTACATGTGCCGGTACAACTTCCGGTTCGCCACCCCGGGCATGGTGGAGGAGTTCAGCTTCACCAAGACCCAGATCGGCGACATGCTGGCCATCTGGTCCCTGGCGTACGGGACGGGGCAGCTCATTAACGGCCTGCTCTCGGACCGCATCGGCGGCAAGCGCTCCATGCTGATCGGCGCCGTCGGCACGATCCTGCTGAACCTGTTCTTCGGCTTCGGCTCGTTCGTCGGTTCGTTCGCCACCTTCTCGCTGATCTGGCTGGTCAACGGCTACATGCAGTCCTTCGGCGCGCCGGGCATGGTGAAGATCAACGCGGCCTGGTTTGCCCGCCGCGAGCGCGGCACCTTCGCCGGTATCTTCGGCTTCATGATCCAGCTCGGCCAGGTGGCCATCAGCCAGCTGGCCCCGATCATCCTCGCCGGGTTCATGATCGGCACCCTGCTGGTGGTCAACGAGGGCGAGTGGCGGTGGCTGTTCCGGATCCCGCCGCTGTTCACCGCCGCCTGCGCCATCTTCGTGGCGCTGGCCGCGAAGCAGACACCGGAGGATGCCGGCTTTCCCGGTGTGATCAAGGATGAGATCGACAATTCCGCGGGCGTGCTGGTATCCCTCAAGGAATCCTTCAAGACGATCTTCACGCACCCGCTGGTCTGGTATTACGCTGTGGCCTATGCCTGCACCGGCGCCGTCCGCCAGAGCTCGGACCAGATCGCCATCCTCTACTTCCAGGACGAGCTCGGTTTCGACATGAAGACCGAAATCCCGGCGGCCGCCAAGCTCACGCTCTCGCTCATGCCGATGGTGGCCGTGGTGGGCTCGTTCCTGTCCGGCTGGGTGTCGGACCGGTTTTTCAAGGGGCATCGCTCCCCGGTGGCCATGGTGCTCTATTTCCTGGAGGCGGTGGTGATCAGCGCGGCCGCGCTGGTGCTCTTGAGCGGGGCCGTCGGGCCGACCCCGTGGGGCATTTTCCTGGGCTGTATGTTCCTCGTGCTCATTTCCTTCACGGCCAATTCCACGCACTCGGTCGTGGGATCGGCCGCGCCGATGGACATCGGCGGCAAGAAGATGGCCGGGTTCGCGGCGGGCGTGATCGACTCGTTCCAGTACTACGGCGGCGCGATCTCGCTGGCCGTCACCGGCCGCGTGCTGGACGCGACGAAGGAGCAGTACGGCTACACCTTCTGGTACGTCATCATGGCGGGGTTCGGCGTGCTCGGCGGCTTCACGATGTGGATGGTCACCCGGAAGCAGCGCCGGCGGCGGATCGTGGCGGGCTAGGGGACGAAAGGAGCGTGGCTCATGAAAAGAGGGTTGTGGATCGCGGGATGCGCGCTGGCGCTGGCGGGGGCCGCCGGGGCGGCGGAGCCGAAAAAGGTTTCCATCAAAGGGTCCAACACGTTCGGCGAGGAGCTGGGCCCCGCGCTGATCGCGGAGTTCCGGAAGAGCCGCCCGGACATCGAGATCGCCCTGGAATCCAAGGGCAGCGGCTCCGGCTTCGCCGCGCTGCTCGCAGGCGAATGCGACATCGCCTCGTCCTCGCGCTCGGTGAACGCGGACGAGCGGCGCCTGGCCGCGAAGCGCAAGCTGGCGCTCCGGAACTACACGATCGGCTACTACGGCGTCGCCGTGATCGTCCATCCCGACAATCCGCTGAAGAACCTGACCACGCGCCAGGTGCGCAGCCTGTTCACCGGCCAGACGAAGAACTGGAAGGAGATCGGCGGTCCCGACGCGCCGGTGAACCTGTACATCCGCGATCCCGTCTCCGGCACGCACCTCGGGTTCCGCGAGTTGGCCATGGCCGACAAGCCGTACGCCGGCCGCGTGAAGATGTTCGACAACTACATGGCCATTGCCGACGCCGTCGCCGCCGACCCGGCCGGCATCGGCTACGCGGACATGGCCGTCGCGCGCCGCGACGGGATCCGCTCCGTCGGCATCGGCAAGGTGAAGCCCAGTGTCGGCTCGATCAACGACGGCACCTATCCGTATGCCCGCCAACTGCACCTCTACACCGTCCGGGGCCGCGAGTCGAAAGAGGCCAAGGCGTTCATCGACTACATCCGGTCGCGCGCCGGTCAGAAAAAACTGACGGAACTCGGCTATATCCGGCGATTCGAGTAACCGCCGCCGCCCCTCTTCCTTGACAATCCGCCCGGCCTTTTTACACTGGCCGGGCAGTCTATTCCTGAAAGAGAGGACGTGTTTATGCGGAATCGCACGGGTTGGTGGGGGGTGGTGCTGGCGGGTTCGGCCGGGCAGGCTTTCGCCCAGGCCGGGGCGGCGGCCCCGGCGGCTTCGAACCAGGGCATGAACCTGGTGGAGATCTTCAAGGCGGGCGGCTGGCCCATGTACCCGCTGGCGGCGCTGTCCGTGCTCGGCCTCGCGCTGGTGCTTTACTTCCTGCTTGTCCTGCGCGCCGAGGCCGTGGCCCCGCGCCGCTGGCTGCAGAAGGTCTTCGAGCTGATCCGGCAGGGCCACGCGGACGAGGCCCGCGGCCTCTGCGACGGCCGGCCCTCGCCGCTGGCCGCCGTGACCGCCGCCGCGCTGGACTACGTCGCCGATGCCAAGCCGGTCCAGCCCGACATGCTCAAGGAGATCATGGTCGGCGAGGGCATCCGCCAGGCAACCCGCATCCAGAACCAGGTCCAGTACCTGATGGACATCGCGGTGATCGCGCCCATGATCGGCCTGCTCGGCACCGTGGTCGGCATGCTTCAGGCCTTCAACGCGGTCGCGCTCGACCTGGCCAAGGCCAAGCCGATGCTGCTCGCGGGCGGCGTGTCGCTGGCCCTGATCACCACCGTCGCGGGACTCATCGTCGCGATCCCGGCGATGATCTTCTTCGCCTACTTCCGCAACCGGGCCTCGGCGCTCGTCGCCCGCCTGGAAATGGCCTCGACCGACCTGCTGACCCACCTGCTGGGGCGCGCGCCATGAATTTCCGGCCCGCGATCCGGCAGGAGTCCGGCGCGTTCCCCCTCGCGCCGATGATGGACGTGATCTTCCTGCTCCTGTGCTTCTTCGTCACCACACAGATCTTCGCGCAGTGGGAGACGGAGATCGACATCACCCTGCCCACGGCGGAGACCGGGCAGATGCCGCAGCGACTGCCGGGCGAGATCATCGTCAACATCCTCCCCTCCGGCGGCGCGGTGGTGAATAGCCAGGACCTCGACGACGCCGCGCTCGGCGCGATGCTCAAGCGGCTGGCCTCGCTGTTCCCCGGCCAGCCGGTCGTGCTGCGGGCGGACAAGGCTGTCGCCTACGAGCACGTTGTGCGCGTCCTGGACCTTTGCCGCAAGGCCGACATCTGGAACATCTCCTTCGCCACCAGCCTGCCGGAGAGCCCGGCGGCCCCCTGACCGGACCATGCGTTTTTCCGCGAAGCTTCTGACGGGTTTAGGCTTCCTCGCCGCCCTCGCGGCCGGGGCGCAGACCAACCCGCCTGTCGCCGACCGCATGCAGTTTGCGGACGGGCTCTACGTGCGGGGCATGTACGACCTCGCGGTGAAGGAGTACCTGCTGGTCATCCGCGACGAGCCGCCGGGCGTGCCGCTCGACACCGCGCTGTTCCGCGCCGGCGAGTGCCACCGCCAGCTGGGCCGGAAGGAAATGGCCGAGCGGTATTACAAGCGGATCCTCGCGGATTTCCCGCAGAGCCCGCACCGGTTCCTGGCCGAATTCCGGCGCGCCGAGCTGTTCATCTCGGCGGGCCAGCACCTGGACGGCATCAACCTGCTGCGTGCTCTGCTCGAGGCCGGCCCGCCGGCCGACGTGGCCGCCTCGGCGGAGTACTTTCTCGGCACGAGTCTCGACAAGCTGGGCCAGGCCGGCGAGGCGGAGCAGCATCTGAAGACGGTGATCGATAAGTATCCGAAGTCGCCGTTTTACGGCTACGCCTGCCATGCGCTGGCCGACCTGGGCCAGCGGAACGGGAGGCCCGCCGCGGAGGTCCGCGAGCTGTATCGCCGGGCCGCGGAGCAGCCCGCGACGCCGCGCGCCGGGGCCGAGGCGCTCTTCCAGTGGGCCGAGCACGCGTTCAAGGCGGGCGATTTCGAGGAGAGCGCGAAGGCCTACGAGCAGCTTCTGGAGAAGTATCCCGACGACCGGCGCGTGCCCGAGGCGCGGCTCCAGATCGCGTGGGCGTTCCTGCAGTCCGGCAAGAACACGGCCGCGCTCAAGCTGGCCGAGGAGCGCATGGCGGCGGGGGAGGCGGCCGGCCGGGAGGACTGGTTGTACATCAAGGCCAATGCCCTGCGCCAGCTGCAGCGGACCGACCTGGCCCTCGCGGCCTATGACGAACTCCTCGCGCAGTTTCCCGGGGGGGGGCGGCGCGCGGCGGCCTCCTATGAAAAGGCGCTCATCGTTTTCCGGCGCGGGCAATTCGAGAAAGTTATCGAGCAGTTGGCGGGTCTCGATCCGGCGCCCGCGGTCGAGGAGGATCGCGGCTGGCTCCTGGCGGAATCGTATGCCGCGCTGAACCGCTCGGCGGAGGCCCTGGAACAGTTCAAGGCGCTGGGGGAGAAATTCCCGGAGAGCGGGCGCGCGGCGCAGGCGCTGTATCGCCGGGCGGAGCTTCAGCAGGCGGCGGGCGACTTCGACGCCGCCGCGGCGGCCTGCCGGAAGATCGCGGATAAATACCCGCGGCACCCGCTGGTCCCGGATGCGCTCTTCACCGCCGGGTACTGCCATGCCCGCCTGAATCGGCACGACGAGGCCCTGCGCGACTGGACCGCGCTGCTGGACAAGCACCCGGATTACCGACAGGCCGACGTGGCGCTCTACCAGGTCGCCGTCGCGCAGATCCAACTCGGGAGGGAGAGCGACGCGCGCCGGACGCTCGAGCGGCTGCTGAAGGATTACTCGAAGACCGATCGCGCGGTGGACGCCCTGGTCGCGTTGTCGATCCTGCACGAGCAGGCGGGCAAGCTGGACAAGGCCGAGGAAGCGGTGCGCGACGCGCTGGCCCGGAAGCCGGCGGAGACCGAGTTACCCAGGCTCAAGTTCCGGCTGGCGACGCTGCTGCAGAAGCAGGGCCGCGAGGACGAATCGGCGGCGATGCTCCAGACGCTGTTGGACACCCCGGTCCGCCGCGACATGCCGCCCGCGATGCTGGAATGGCTCGCGGATCTCCAGTTGCGGCACGAGGCGCCGGCGGACGCCCTGAAGGCGGCGCAGGCTCTGGTGGACCAGGCCGGCACGCCGGACTGGAAGCAGATCGGCTGGTACTGGGTCGGCCGCAGCCGGGAGGCCGCGGGGGAGCAGGACCGCGCCCTCGAGGCCTACGCGCGGGCGCTGGACCAGGACGCGCGGACACAGGAGTCCGCGGAGGCCGCCCTGCGCCTCGGAGATCTGCGCCTGGCGGCCGGCGATGCGGCGCTGGCGGGGACGGCCTACCAGCAGGCCGCCGAGCGCGCCACGGCGCCGGAGTCCATGCCCCTGCGCGCCCGCAGCTACTTCGGGCTGGGCCGGGCCGCCGCTGCCCGCGGGCAGTGGGAGGACGCCGCGCGGTATTACATGAGCGTCGCCGTGCTCTTCGACGATCCCGACCTGGCGCCGCACAGCCTCTTCGAGGCCGCCGCCGCGTTCGAGAAAGCCGGCCGTCCCGGCGAGCAACGGAAGGCGCTGGAGGAACTGGGCGCCCGCTATCCTGGAAGCGAATGGGCGGAGAAAATGGCCGGGCGGGCCGGGGCGGATTCCCCTCCTGATGGTGCAAAACGTTAGGCCATGTTTTATAAAATGTGTCCGGGTATAAGTATGTGTTACTTATTGATAATAAGAATGATGTGATATTTGCTAATCGGGCCGTGTTGTTTTTCATCGGTCACCTTTTATAAAAGGTGGCCGCCCGGAAATAATGCGATCGGGGGAGGGGCATGAACCAGCAGGAATGGAACATTAAAATGCCGGCTGCGGCGTGCGCCTCGTGCGGGAAAAGCTTTGCCGACCGGGAAGCCATTTATTCCCGGCTGACCTTCGGGGCGGAAGGTTACCAGCGGGACGACTGCTGCGCGGGCTGCTGGCCCGAGGCGCAGAAGACGCCGTCGTTGAGTTCGTGGAAGAGCGCCTACCGTATGCCGGCCCCCCCGCCGCCGGAAGCCATCCAGCGCGAGACCGCGGAATCCATGCTGCGGCAGTTCATGGAGACCGAGGACCCGTCCCGCCGGAATGCCATCTATATCCTCGCCGTGATGCTCGAGCGGCGGCGGATCCTCGTCGAGCGCGACGTGAAAACACGCGAGGACGGCATGAAGGTGCGCTTCTACGAGCACCGGAGTACCGGGGAGACCTTTGTGGTCCCTGATCCCGGCCTGCGGCTGGACGAACTCGAGCATGTCCAGCAGGAAGTGATCGCGCTGCTTGGCGTTCCGTCCGCCAAGGCTCCGGAAAGCGCCTCGCCGACTGAACATGCTTCCTGATCCGCCAGAGCGATCCGGTTCCCCTAAGTCCATTTTGTCGTGGCTTCCCGCCGTGATGCTCTTGCTGGTCGGCGTTCTCGTGTACGCCAACAGCCTCCAGGGACCGTTGCTTCTGGATGATCACGGCAACATCGCGGCCAATCCCGGCATCCGCCGCCTTTGGCCATTAAGTGCGGCCTTGGCGCCGCCGCCGGGCCCCATTTCTTTTTACACGCGGCCGGTCCTCAATTTGACCATGGCCTGGGACTACGCGCACTCGGGGACGGGCGTCGCCGGCTACCGCCGCACCAACGTGACCCTTCACGTCTTGTCGGGCTTCATGCTGTTCCTTCTGTTGGGCCGCCTGATGAGACGGCGCTCGTGCCCGTCGCCCTGGATGGATCCCGATGGCTTTCCCGCGTGGCTGCGTCCGTTCTTTCCCGATGCCGCCGGCGTGGCGTCGTTCGCGGCGGCCCTCCTGTGGGTGGCGCATCCGTTGAACACGGCGGCGATGAACTACTTGAGCCAACGCGGGGAACTGCTCGTGACGTTGTTCATCCTCGCGCTGTTCTACAGCCTGATGCGCGCGGCGGACGCGGCTCCGGCCGGCCGATGGAAATGGCAGGCCGCGGCCGTGATCGCCTGCCTGCTGGGGATGGGCAGCAAGGAAAACATGCTGGTGGCGCCGTTGCTCGCGCTGGTCTTCGACCGGTTGTTTCTGGCCGATTCCTGGCGCGAGGTTTTCCGGCGACGGGGCCTGGTGCATGGCCTGCTGTGGCTCACCGCGTGGTGGCCGATCCATCGCCAGTGGCTTCATTCTCCGCATTTCTTGCCGGGCGCTGTCCCGGGGGACGCGCGGTGGCACTATGCGCTGACCCAGTGCTGGGCGCTGGCGAGGATGCTCCGGTTGGCCTTCTGGCCGGATCCCTTGGTTTTCTACTACGGCGCCGGCCTGGTCACGGATTGGCGCATGGTCTGGCCGCAGGCCTTGTTCCTGCTGGCTGTGGTCATCACTTCGCTGTGGGCTTTGTTTAAGTATCCCCGCGCCGGCTTCGCGGGGGCCGTCTTTTTCGGCCTGCTGGCTCCGTCTTCGACCCTGATCCCCATCTGGGGGCAACCGGTCGCGGAGCATCGCATGTATGCCCCCCTGGCCGCGCTGTCGGCCCTGGCCGCGGCGGGGTTGTGCCGGATAGGCATGAGAGCCCGTCGTCGCGATGTTTCGCTCTCGGCCTTCTTGATCCTGGTCCTGGCGGCATCGCTGGGCCTTGGGGCGATGACGAGCCGGCGCAACGCCGTCTATCGGGATTCGCTGGACCTTTGGCTGGACACGGTGCGCAAAGTGCCGGGCAGCCACGAGGCCCACAATTCCGCCGCCAACATGCTGGCGCAGAGGGGCCGCTACGAGGAGGCGATCTTTCATTACCGGGAGGCGTGGCGTCTCAAGCCGGAGAGCATCCAGTACCTTCACAACCTGGCGATGACCTATCTGGAAACGGGCCGCTTCCGGGAAGCGATTCCCGGGCTGGAAAAGGTTCTGCAGGAGATGCCGAACGATACCCGCGCGATCCTTCAACTGGCCCGGGCGCTGGCGGCCACGGGCCGGAGGGAAGAGGCCCTGGAGCGACTGCGCGTCGCCGCCGCCGCCCGTCCTGACGAGTCCGAACTGAAGCGCATGATGGCCGCCTTGGACATCCCGCGGCCAGAGAAAGAACCATGACCCTGGACCTGCTCATCCGTGGCGGTGTCCTCCTTGACGGAACAGGCTCCGCCGAGCGCCGGGCCGACGTGGGCGTAAAGGGCGACCGCATCGAGGCCGTCGGCGACCTCGCCGGGGCGGAAGCCGTGCGCGTGATATCCGCCTCGAATGGGTGCGTCTGTCCCGGCTTTATCGACGTCCATTCGCATTCCGATGCCTACCTGCTCATCGAGCCTTCCGCCCCGAGTAAAGTGTTCCAGGGCGTCACCACCGAGGTCGTCGGGAACTGCGGCGCGTCGGCCGCGCCGCGCCTGGGCCGCTACCTCATGCCGTCCGACTGGCGCGCGATGCCGTACCCGGGATCGTGGGGCACCGTGGCGGAATACCGGGCGCTGCTGGAACAGGTGAAACCCGCGGTCAATGTCGTCCTGCTCATCGGGCACAGCGCGCTCCGGGCCTCCGTCATGGGCTACATCGAGCGGCCGGCGACCCCGGATGAACTACGGGCGATGAAGGACCTGCTGGCCCGGTCGTTGGACGAGGGCGGGGCGGGGTTGAGCACCGGGCTGATCTACTCGCCCGGGATGTTCGCCGCGCCGGAAGAAATCGTCGAGCTGGCCCGCGTGGTCGCCGGGTGGGGCGGAATCTATACCTCGCACATGCGCAGCGAGGGCGGGCGGCTGCTGGAGGCGCTGGACGAGACGATCGGGATAGGTCGGGCGACGGGCGTCCGCGTGGAGGTGTCCCACCTCAAGACCTCCGGCCGGGCCCACTGGGGGAAAATCGATGCCGCGCTGGACCGGGTACGCGCGGCGCGGGCCGCCGGGCTGGACGTGGCCGCCGACCGCTATCCGTACACCGCGTCCTGCACGGACCTGGACGTCATCCTCCCCGCCTGGGCCTCCGGCGGCGGGCGCGACGAGGTGCTCAAGCGCCTGCGCGATCCCGCGCTCCGCGCCCGCATTCGTGCGGATGTGGCCAATTCCCGCGATGCGGCCTACTGGGCCGACCTGCGCATCGGCTCGACCCGCCACCCGGACAACGCCCGTTTCAAGGGCCGGCCCATGCCCGAGGCCGCGCGCGAACTCGGCCTCGAGCCGGTGGACGCCGCCCTGTACCTGGTGGACACGGACGAGCTTCACACGTCGGGGATCTTTTTCGGCATGAGCGAGGAGAACATGCGGCGCATTCTTGCCGAACCGTACGTCATGATCGGGTCCGACGCCTCCCTGCGCGCGCCGACCGGCCCGTTGAGCCACGATCATCCGCATCCGAGGGCCTATGGCACTTTCCCTCGATTCCTGCGGGCCGCGCTCGATGGTCGGACCGTCGGCCTGCCCGAGGCCATCCGTAAAATGACATCCCTGCCGGCGCGCCAGTTCAACCTCAAGGACCGCGGAGAAATCGCGGTGGGCAAGAAGGCGGATATCGTCGTCTTCGATCCGGACGGGGTGGGGGACGCGGCCACCTACGAGCAGCCGCACCAGCTCGCGCGCGGGATCGAAGCGCTGCTGGTCAACGGCGTTCCGGTCCTCGCCGGCGGATCGCCCACCGGCGAACGCCCGGGCCGGTTCCTGGACTGATCAGGGATAGTCCTGCTTATCCGGGATGACGCCCCGGACGCCTCCGCGCGGGCGGCGCACGTCGCCCGAACGGCGGGGGATCAGGTGCACGTGCACGTGGAAAACGGACTGGCCCGCCGCCGCCCCGTCGTTGATGCCAAGATTAAATCCTTGAATCGACGGATCTTCCTCCTGCATCCGCTTGGCGAGCAAGCGGGCCAGGCGGAGCACAGCTTGCCATTCCTCGTCCGTCAGGTCGCGGAACGAGGCGACGTGGCGGCGCGGCACGATCAACTGGTGGCCCCGCGACACCGGGTAGCGGTCGGACAGCGCGAGACACGGGCCGTCCTCGGCCATGATCCGTTCCGGCGCCACCTCGCAAAACGGGCAGGGATTCATGGCTGCGAGCATAAAAGCCCGGAGCGTTGACATCGAGCGGAAAAAGCCTACTATCCCACTCTCGCGCGGGGCCAGATAGCTCAGCTGGTAGAGCAACGGACTGAAAATCCGTGTGTCGACGGTTCGATCCCGTCTCTGGCCACCTTTTTCATTTTTCCCGCCATTCATTTCAGCCTTATTTTACAGGGCTTTTCTTGCTGTTTCGCCCCTTGAAGCCATGACCCGCCGACAGGGATGTTTTTCTGTCAAAAAAGCCACGGGGCCAATACGGGGCCAAAAGGTTTTTGCAGGATGGTGCAGGGGCAGGGGGCCAAAGGCGGCTTTACGAGTCGCGCCGTCATGGAATTTTCAAAGCTCTTTCCACGCCGCAACTGTAAGGATGCTGGGCCGTGGGTGGCGGGGCTCCAACAGGCATTTTTCTCGCCCAGGAAGCCATCCCGGCCATTTTTCCTCCAGAAGCCGCCTCTTGGATGCCCCTTTGGACCTGAAGGCCGTAGAGAAGGCGTGGTAGGGCTTCCGGCGCTGGGGCCATGGACTTGGGGACGTACTCGGGCCAGACGGTAGGGAGCCTACACGATTTTGATTTTGGCCACTTCCACATCGATGAACGGCTGGGACAGGTGCTGGTAGTGTTTTTCCAGCACTCGGGATGACGGGGTATGCCCAATCATCTTCTTGATAGCCTGAGGGTTTGAGCCACTTTCTGTTGCTCTACTGCAAAAGTAATGCCGGAAGGTGTAGGGCGTGAATTTTTCCAACCCCGCGCTTTTACCAGTGGGAGCGGCGTGCGCTCTCGGGGATGGTGGAGGCGCTTCAAGGGAAGACGGGGGGCCGTCCATCCAAGCCTCCGGATCCGCAGAGGGAGCAGATGCAGAAGCGCTTGTCGGAGTTGGAAGCCCAGGAGCGGGTGCGTGAGCAAGTGGAGCATATCCGGGCCGAGTTGAAGCAAGCGGAAAACGCGGCGCAAAAAAAATGAGGCGGTCGAGACGTTGGTGAAAACGGTCGAACAAGTTCGGGAGCAGACGGGTTGGTCGTACCGCCGGGTGCTGGGGGGCGGCCCCCCTCTGCCGGTCGAGTTTTAACCGGTGGAGAAGCCGTCTCCGGAACCAGCAGCCGTCCGTGCAGACGCCGGGCCCTAAAAAGGAAGTGCAGTTGGATATGGAATCGCTGATGGAAGAGGTGCGGCAGATGGAGCACCGGCGCCATCGCAGCTTCGGGACACCGGCGCTCTCCCAGGCTCACAAGCAGGAGATATCGCGGCGGCAGTTACAGGGGATCGTGAGAGAGGAGCGTCGGTTGGTGAATGCCCGGAGGCTGGCGAAGCTGCGGCGTATCACCTGGCACGTGCCGGGGATGGCCTGGGCGATGGACGGAGCCCAGATCGGGCCGATGAAGCTGCACCAGATGCAGGACCTGGCGTCGCGGTACAAGTACGAGCCGGTTGTTGCGTCCAGCGTGTACGGCCATCAGGTGGCGGAGCATCTGGAGCGGTTGATCGGACTCCACGGCGCGCCGCTGATCCTCAAAAGAGATCGGGGCGGGAACCTGCGGGACGAGGCGGTGCAGGCTGTCATGGCCAAGCACCTGATCATCCCGCTGGACTCGCCTCCGCGGTACCCGGCGTACAACGGGGGGATCGAGTATGGGCAGAGGGAGATGAAGGAACTGCTGGGTGAGCGGTATGCGGGGGCCGAGGATCTCCTGGCCTGCAGCAGCGCCGCCGCCCAGGAACTCAACCATCATCCCAAGCCCTGTTTACAGGGTCGCACGCCCTGCGCCGTGCTTCAGGAGGCAAGTCAGGCGATGCGGATCTACAGTAAGCGTCACGCCAACCCCCATCTATCGTAGGAGATTGGAGATGTCGTAGGCTCTAGAGACTGTCGGACTTTCCCTGTTCATCGCCGCGTCGCGCTGGTAGAATCCAGACATTATGAGCGCCCAATTCGTCAACATTGACCGCAACACCCCGATGCTCCTGCCGCCAGACCTTCGTGATTGG